>CAMWLV010000091.1 GCA_947175175.1 uncultured Lachnospiraceae bacterium | reverse complement strand
ATCTATACATTATTATATTAAACTACAATTTTCGACAAAACAAGGGACAGAATTGGCCAATGAATTAATCAAATACCATCATTTCATGAAATGCATTTCACTCGCATCGTGTTATAATGACTTTTGAACCTGTCTTCCAGGTCCAGTGAAGAATTGTGTTTCAGGTAAAATGAGAGAAGATATGAAATCTATGATAAACAAATCGAGACCACATAAGAAGTTTCGATTTGTTTATCAGTTTACACTTTTCAACCATAATCCCAGGATTATCTATAACCACATTCTTTCTCGAATTCAATAATCGTTTTGATGTTGCCTTTTTCGTATTCATTTAAACTGTTGTCATTGAAAGTGGTAAAGTCTGCGCTTCCATTGTACCAGCTGTATTTCGAAAAATGTGTATTCAATGCATTGTCTACAAATATTCTGTCGTGTCTTGCATACATTTCCCATCTGGCAAGATAAAGCTCATACTGCGAAAAACTAGCCAGCTCACTCTTGTCGATATATCTTGTGTTGCTGTTATACAAAAGAAATCCGTTGGCATCTATATGGTTAACTGTTGCATTCCATGTATTTACTCTGCCTGACTGGGCATTCTGGTTATCCCACAGCTCCATTATATATCCATGATAGTTTGTCTGTTCAAAATAACTGTCAATGAAATTCATGATTTCATAAGGGTTTTTGCCTGACGCCTGCATTTGGTCTACCATTTTGATGACATACAGATAATAGGCTTCAATGGAAATCCTGTTATATTCTGATTCTGGTAATTTGCCGGATGCCTGTCCAAGCAATGATTCCATACCTTGCAGATCCCTTTGTTCCGCTTTGGACTGCGTATTCTCATATATGTAATCAATGTATCTTTTAGTAAGTTGCTCTTTTTCTGTCTCAAGTTCTGTAGATTCATCTGTAAACGGATATACTCTGCCTTGTCCTTTCAGATTATTCCTGTATGCGATTTCTGCATCGATTTTTCCAAATGCTCCATCAAAATCACCGGAAGAAGCCAACTCTTGTGCTTCATTGACTGCGGTATTCATATGCCCCACCAAAGCCTGTCTCAAATATTCGCGCATATTATCCGCATCACCATAAAATTCCTGGTCATCTATCGCCAACAATGTGTCAATCAACTCAGTATACTGCCTATTTTCAAGCAGTTCCTGCATGGAATTTGCACCAGTGTTCTCTTGGGGTTGTATCTTTACTGCATCACTTTTTCCAGATGCCTTTTTCATATCTATATTATGTGGCAGGAAAAACACAAGTGCAATGACAATTCCGGCAATGGCTAATACACCTAACATAACAGCGACAATAATCAGTCTTACTTTTGAGTCCACTTTTACCTTTCTGTCCTCCTCATCTATGTTAGCAGGTGGTTCAATATTATCCTGAGTGGGAACAACAGGTGTCACAGGTGTCACGAGTGTACCTGAAACATTTTCTGTATTCATAATCACTGTATGGTCGTCTGACTCTGATGCATATAAAATCATTGTCTTTTCCTCTGGTTCTACCCCTTTCGGCGCAATTGGCGTTCCACATTTTGCACAGAATTTTTCCCCTGACTGAATAACTGCCCCGCATTTGGAACAGGTCTGGCTCTGTGTTATCGAACTTGACACCTCAGATTCTAATCTGCATCCACATTTACTGCAGAACTTTGCATAGGTAATGTTTTGATGCTGACATTTTGGACACTTCATTTGTATTTCCTCCTAATTATATCCTAATTTCTTTCTTGTTTTTAAAATATGAAACAGATTCCTGCAAATTCAGATAGGGATTGATCAAAATAGAAGTCAGAAACGTCTTGCAATGCTATGACTGTTTGATCTGAGTCCTATCACTATCTCACCATAAACTCCAGACCCTTCATCATATAAAGAAGCATGATTATCGAAATCAAACAAACCTACAAAATCAAAAGAATACAGCTTATATATTGACTACTGATACCAAAAATGACTGCTTTCTATAGTGATAATTCTCATAGGCCATTTCCAGTTCTTCATCCTGTGCTGCAAATTCTGCAGCTACAGACTTTGGTATTTCTGCCTGGCAGCTTCCGCTATTTTGAATAGAATATCTGTAATCAAAGCAATCAAATCCCCATGTATACTAAGCCAAAGGCCAATTTAAAATGCTATAAAATACAAAGACGCCTGCAAAGCCTGATCAAATATCTCATTTGACAGAATATCAGCATCATAAGTGTTTCCATTCAGGCATGTCCATACCAGTATTGTACCCAATGTCTTTATGACAGCTGATTTTGTCTCAAGATCTAATCCGCCTATATTATCAAGGATTGATTGAGTTTTAGACGCATCCAATGAGTCTGAATGGGCTATCAGATCTGGAATGCCAATATCAATCAGTGCACGTAAGAATTTTTCCTGTTTATCAGAAGGCCGACTGCGCAATGCGTTATCCAGGACACGGTCAATATATAGCGAAATATCGCTTTGATTCGTTTTGTCAAAAAAAATTTCCGTCCTGATCCGTTTTTATTTGGCCTGTATAGCTGTCATGTTCCAAGATCATACTTTCTGCCGACGACTCAACATAAATCTGTCTTCTTGGATGGCTTTTCAGCAGTGTGCCGATTATGGAATCCTTTGGTCGTACTGGGATCAATTATATTGTTCATATTCACTACTCCTTGCAGCTTTTAATCTCTTGGGGTCTAATTCCCCGCCACTTGCGGCGTAACAAATTAAGCGAAGCTTGGGCGAATACCCCGTTGCTTGCGGCGGGGAAGTTTATTTAACTCCTATGATTATAATCTGTACTCGTAATTCTTTTTTGTAATCACTCGAATGTGGATTCGGTATTCATACTTAATCTTTTGACCCAGCAACCCAGCGAAGCCCCCATCCAAAAGCCTGATCCAGCTCCCGATGCCCTTTCACGAACTGGACAACTTTTTCCATGGACAGCGATTTCCCATCTCTATTTTCCAAAAGTGCGATTCCGCACATTCCTAGATTGGAACCATACTCATCCATTTTGACGATAATATCCCTGCTTCCCGGACATTTCACGGTCACAATTCCTTTCGCCTCGCGCCAATTTGCCGCTCCTTCGTAAATAAAAGTGTATATCAGGATTCTTTTGATATGCGGAATCATAGCACTGTTGACTCTCAGATTCTCCCCGTTATTCGATAGTCCAGTCCGGTCATCACCGTCAAGTGCTATGTATGGAGGATTTGTCAGGCTGCCGAATGTGTTTCCTAATGCCTGTACACATCCTTTTCTTCCATCAAAAAGTTCAAACAGACAACCCAGATCCAGGTCAATTCCCTTTGCTCTGCCAAAGAAGCCGCGTTTTTCCGGTTGGCTCCAGTTAAGGTTGATCAGGATCTCCCCACTGCCTTTCGAAAGATTTACCTTTTGACCTTTTTCGAGTACCACTGCGCTGCGATTGGGATCTTTAATCTCTGTATTCACACCATAATTTGCACACAGAGCTTTCAATCCGCCTTGAAATCCACTTCCCACAGCGTTGAACTTCCACTCGCCCTTATATCTGTATATCTCGCCGACAACAATCGATGCCTCTACGGAAAAATCTTCACCGAGGTCATACCGGATCAATTCGTTATTTGCCGTAGTGTCAACTATCCTGATAAACGCATTGCTCACCTGTCCAAAATACTGGTTTCGTCTGTCCGCATCGTAGATTGTAACCGCAACAGCGATTCTCTCGATCTCCTGGGGAACCTTGGTAAGGTCGACATAGATCTGTTCGTCATCACCATCATTTCCTCCTGTTAAATTATCACCCATATGTTCGATGCATTTCGAAGGGTGCCGTAGATTTCCATAATATATGAAATCTTCGTTTGAACTTACTTTGTTGTCCGCCTTCAAGAGAAAGGCTGTCGCGTCAAGGTCAAAATCGATGCCTCCACTATACTTATTTGTATCCCATCCCAATCCGATTATCAGTTTGCTTAAACCAGGATTCCCTTTTGTCAGATCAACTTTTTGACCTTTTTGCAAAGTGATTGCCATAATTTATTACTCCTTCCTATTTTACATTTTTCTCTTGGTTTTCTTCCTGCTCATACATACTCCCTAGCTGCTTTTCATAATCTTTGCTATGGACTACATAAATAGAAAAATTTTCCATATTTATTGTAGCATAGATTGCAAAATAGTGTCAAATCTGCAGTCGCTCTCTATTCTGACATTACTTTACAGCGTTTTTTGTAACAGGCAATCCCATATCTATAAATGGTTTTCTTGCCATTATCAATTAGCGTTCCTCATATTTCCTGTCTTTGATCTGCTTTAGCACTTCCCTGCACCCATTGTCAGATGTTGCATTTTCGGCATACTTTAATTCAATGACAATACCAATTTCTATGTTCAACTCTTTCTCATAGCAGTCCCATGATGAGTATCACATCAAAGGTTCTTTCCAAACAGCGGGGATAATGCGCTCTTTTTAGGAGATGCTGGTCGCTTATCCTATCATAGTCATCTATTTCTGTCTGTACTATAATTATGAAATTTCTGCTTTTTGCCAATAGTTTCCGAGACTACTCTCTTATTCTGATTCTGTCACAGATGTTATAACAAGTCTTGGATAGTTCATCTCAGGCAGTGTATTGCCATAGCTGTCTTCCGTCAGATAAATACCAGCAAGTCCACACCATCCATCTCCGACTGTTTCTTCATCCACATTTTGTATGTCAATACTGTGACGTATTTTCCCTGGAGCCAATGGGATATTCTTGTCGCTTTCCCAGTATGTGATACCTTCTGCAAGCTTGGGCCAGCCCTTCAACAGAGAACTACGCTCTTTCAATTCCCTGATAAATTTCCTGCGCTGCTCTACAGTACATTGATGCACCAACTGACTCCCTTCCGGCAGGCTGCTGTATCCATTTTCACTCAACCAAGTCTGCACACTAGAGTTTGTAAGCTGATCAATATGAATCCATGTATTTACATTGCTTTCACTATAGCAATCATTGTCTTCATAGGCAACTGTACTGACCCTTACATTTTGGAACGTCAGGGCGATAGGACTGAAGTTTCCTTTTGAATGTATTGCCATTACGTAAGGTCCTACGTAATTTTTAAACTCGCTGTTTTTTATCGTAACATGCGCATTCTCAACTTCTACCGGATAACTTATATTGTGCATAAAAATACATCCGCTGTGCCCTCCAGAAATCAGTTCACAATCTGTAATCATAATCTCAGTGCGCTCCCAGCACCCGATTCCAATACAGTAATTATTCTCCGATATAATTCTGCAGTTTTCTATACTGAGCGTTTTCCCGGCAGAATATGGCTGATCAATATGTATTGTATATCCAGAATATTGATTCTGCCATAGATAGATAGATTCTGGATCTGTAATATCGTAATTCATCTCCACTTTAGACTGTTTTGGTACAGATTCTTTTGTGCTTGTTCCACAGATTGTCAGACCAGATACCCTGCCCGCGGCAATTGTAAGTGGAATGTGGTGGTAATTATCAGAATTTGCTGTCAGAATGCAATCCTTTGAGTTCACTCCGATCAGATTAACTGTCTTGTCTTCTACAATAACATTCTCCTCATAAACACCTGGATAGATTACAAGTGTGTCACCTGACTCCACACTGTCAACCCCCTCCTGAATCGTCACAAAATCCCCTGTGCCGTCAGGATTTACTGCATACATGTTTCCTTCCTGCACTGTCTCTGGCAAAGGTTCCATACTCTCTGTGGCATGCACAGTATTGCCCTGTACTAGAACTATTCCAGAAATGAATGCCAGAAGCAGCATATATATCTTCCTAAAACTTATCATAATTTTTCAGATCCTCCTTACACTTACCGATAACTTTTCGCTTTCTGATACTCGATCAGAAGATTCAAGTTGAACTTCTCATATACATTCGATGCACTTTCGTCATAATAAGCTGACGGCTGATACCAGCTAGTTGCTTAATCCGTTTTACTGGAAATTCCAATTAAGCCTTTATTCTCTGCCAAAAGCCGCATCTGTAGGATAAACTGCTCTTTCTTTCCAGAAAAGGACTCATTTCCTACAACTTCTATGCTGTCCTGCCCACGGCTGCAACCCCCTTCTGACAGCAGTTCTCTAACAACAATCCGACTGCCTGATCTGATGTCTGTACCTTCATATGTAACTCCAAGTGCATTCTTTCCCAATACAGATTTAATCTGATATCTGCCTTTCAGAACGGTATCTGTTTCTAAATTTCCCATATCCAATCATTCTCCTTTTATAGATTAATTCATGTTGATATCTGCAATACAGGCATCCTGATAGGTCGTCCCCTCATAGATCTCCAGAATCTCTATCTTTAATATGTCTGTCTGAATAGGATTAATAAAGTTAACCTAGCTGGAAGTATAAATTATCTGCAACCTCATTCTGTCTCTGTGAACCATCAGAAAAAGTAATCTGGATCGTTTTCACACGCCCATATTTCTCATATAAGTCATGGCTGGTACGATTGCCATTGTATAGTGTCAGTCCGTTTTTTCATGCTATCCCTTTTCATAATGATTCCTTTCCTGCTCATTGTCTGACAGACAGCTTGCTTTTCAGGTCGAATGACATTTTTCTTGTCTGTTTCTGTTACAATATGACAAAAAGCCACTACCATCTTACCATTCCTTCTATGTTATGGCAAGTTTTACAAAAAATGTATCATTCTTATTTCTGTTGTATCGCTTTGATTATTTCATCAAATATCTCGCAATATATTTCACCTGTATAATGTATCTCATCCTGAAAAGCATCGCCATGCTCCAGAAACCAATCATAATAATCAAAATAATTATCTGGAAATGCTTCTTGGATGCATGTATTAAATGCAACGATATCCTGATTTGATCTTTTGGGCATGTCTGGATGGCGGACAACCCACTCTTTCTCGTCCAGCGGAGGCACGGATACGATATACACATGGCAGTCATGAAATCTTTCATCGATCCATTTATGATAATTTTGGATATATCGATCTGTGATATCCGGCATAGTAACCATGCTCGTTCCATGCATGCTGATAATATTCCACTGTGAAATCTCTGCGTGTTCCGCAATGATTTCCTCGATCCGCTCTGTACCATCCCCTTCCAGCCACTCGATGGTTCCCATGACAGGGTCGAGTCCTGTGTGTACCAGAAAAAGATTCCTGTTGAGAGCCACGTCTTCCACGCGGGAACCATATACACTGTATCCCATTCCCTCTGTAACGACGATGTGGCTGTCTCCGATGATAATATATCCCCATTCGCCCTCTTCAAAGTTCTCTGTTTCTTCTGTGGAGGCATACTCCTCAGCAGTCTCTGTCTGACTTTCCTCTGTCTGGGATTCTTCCTGTGTTTCTTCCAGAGGCTCTTTCTGGTCCTTCTGCTTTACTTGGTCAAGCTGTGCCACCAACAATACTGCCAGAATAACTGCTGACAGCAGCAACACTACCAACAATAATTTTTCCCACTTTCTGTTTTGTCCCATACCTTTACCTCCCGTTCAATTGCACAATACTTTTCTAGAGCATTTTTCAAACATGCTCTAGTATACACGATTCTTATGCTGATTTCCACTAGAATTCTTGTATTTTGTCGAAATTTGTCCCTGCACTCTCCAATCCATCAATTTTTTCTTGAATCCACACTGTTTTTGTTATAGACTTTTTGTGATAGTTAATTTGCAATCACCAAGGAGGCTCAGATAATGGCAAAAATACTCGTTGTGGAGGACAATCAAGATTATCAGGAACTGCTGCAGAATTTTCTGGAAAATGCCCACCATGAAATAACGGCTGCAGCTGATGGCGCAGCAGCGCTTGCAATGATTGATTCCAAGTTTTATGACTTGATCCTGCTCGACCTGATGCTGCCCGGCATGGATGGCTTTGATGTCTGCAGGGCAATCAGGCAAAAATGTGACACACCTGTCATAATTCTGACAGCTTTGGACAGCGAATCCCATCAGATGCGCGGCTATGAGCTTCAGATTGACGACTATATCACAAAGCCCGTCTCCATGGCACTTCTTTTGCACAAAGTGGAGGCAGTGCTGCGCAGAACCATGCCTTCTGTGTCATTGTCCACATCGGAAACTTTAAATTACGAAGGTATCTCTTTAGATTTAAGAACACATACTGTCTGTGTTGCGGACAAACAGATTGATTTTACGCTGCGTGAATTTGAGATCTTGCAGGAACTGATGCAGACACCAGGTAATGTTGTGACCAGAAAATCTTTGATTGAAAAATTGTGGGGCTATGACTTTTATGATGACACGCGCATTGTCGATACACATATGAAAAATATCCGCCGGAAACTGGGCACTGCGGACTGCATCGAGACAGTCCGCGGTGTCGGTTATAAATTAAAAAATAGGGGATAAATTATGAACAAACTCATGAATAAGCTTACCATAAAGACATTTCTCCTGCTGCTTCTCCTCTCACTGACAATCCTTTTGTCCGCATATGGCTGCATCTGGATTTTCCTTCCCTATGCGGATCAAAAACTTGCGCAACACAACCTTGACCAGCAAACCGAGCAGTTCGTATCCCGTCTGTGGGTCACCCAAAAAAGCAGCAGCGAACCTCTTTTTATAAATTTTATCCGCCAGACAGGTGCCGACGTGAGCCTGCTGGACGATAGCGGGGATGCTGTCAGTCCGTTCACGTTTGAAAAGACAGATACCAAAACGATCCCTGGAAACAGATACCCGTTTCGTTTCATTGATTCTGATGAGGAATATGTACTCATTACCCATTACAATCCACTGCGTTCTGACGAGATTGCAGACGCGGTGCGCAAAAGCATTCCGTTTGTTGCACTGCTTGTGGTCCTGCTATCCTCGGTCAGCGCATTCGCCTTTTCCCGCTATACGACAAAGCCGATTATCCGAATCAGCAAGATTGCCGACAGGATTGCAAATCTTGATTTTAGCTGGTACTGTCCTGATCTCCGTGATGACGAAATCGGCGTCCTCTCGCAGAGTATCAATGAATTGTCTGACAAGCTGCACAAAGCACTTGACGAAATCCGCCGCAGAAATGATTTCCTTGAAGATGAGATTCTGCTGGAAAAGGAACGCGAACGCCGGAGAATGCTTTTCTTTTCCAGTGTTTCCCATGAACTCAAGACACCCATTGCCATCGTAATCGGACAGCTCGAGGGAATGCAGGCGCAGATTGGCGTCTATAAAGACCGCGAAAAGTATCTTGCACGCAGCACAGAGATACTGCAATCCCTCAACATCTTTATTAAAGAAGTACTTCTTGTCTCCCATATGGATATGAACACAGAACTCGCGGTGACTGCAGTCAACCTATCAGAAATTGTGGAATCACTGGCTGCTGATTACATGGATTACGCAGAAGCCCTTTCTATTGAATTTTCCAAGGAAATCGAACCTGCTATTTTAACATGCGGAGATGAAATGCTGCTGAAAAAAGCCATTGGAAATGTGTTTGGAAATGCAGTCACCCACTCGCCGGAGCATATCCGTGTCCTGATCAAGCTCTCTCTCATGGATAACAGGGCAACACTCACGGTTGTCAATACAGATGCACATATTGACGAGAAAGACCTGCCTCATCTCTTTGAGGCTTTTTACCGCGCAGACAAATTCGCCAGGTACGGAAGCGGGCTTGGACTCTATATCACACAGATGATTTTGGAAAACTATCAAGTCACACACTCCATACAAAACACGGAAAACGGTGTAAAGTTCACTGCTGTTTTCCCCCTTCTCCACAAAAACTCCATATAAAATACACGCAATCTCCAGACAACTCCAGACAATATCATGTTAAAATAAAGCAATCAAATGTATTCAAAGGAGACTTGTATGAAAATCGATGTCAACCACATTACCATGATTTATCCATCGGGCAAAAAGGCACTGCAGGACGTTTCCCTCAGCGCCGAAAGTCCAAGTTTCATCGGGGTTCTCGGTCCAAACGGCGCTGGGAAAACGACACTGATGAAACTATTGATTGTGGGGCTTCTGCCCACTAAGGGAGAAATCCTGTTAAATAATAAAAACCTTCTCTCACAGGAGAAATATCTGAAATCACAGCTGGGCTATCTGCCCCAAAGTTTTGGATTATATGATGAATTGACGGTCTGGCAGTTTCTGGACTACATGGCGGCACTCAAAAATATCAAGGATTCCAAGGCAATCAGTGAAGTCTTAGAACGGACAAACATGACAGAGCAGAAAAAAATACGCATTCGTAATCTCTCTGGCGGTCAGAGACAGCGCATCGGAATTGCGCAGGCATTGCTTGGCAACCCACAGCTGATTATACTGGACGAGCCGACTGTCGGTCTTGATCCCGAAGAGCGTGTCAAGTTCCGCAATATCTTCTCGGAAATGGCGCAGGACAAAATTATCCTGCTCTCCACACACATTGTCGAAGATGTACAGGCAGTATGTAACCGAGTACTTGTCATTCACGATGGACTGATTCTCTTTGACGGTACACCCTCGACACTCATCGCTCAAGCTGAGAATCATGTGGGAATCTATCACGCACAGCTGGGTGATGCTGTTCCAGACGGATGCCAGATTGTCTCCAAAGTTCACACGGCTGACGGAATCCGCACCCGCATTATAGCAGAGCACCCTCCTCCATATGCACAGCCAAGTGAGCCGACGCTGGAAGATGCCTATTTGTACTGTATCCACAATCCCGCAGGGAATCCTTTTGGCTGTACTGTGAATTGTAATGTCCGCGAAAATCCAGGAGAGGAGATGCATGCATAATGAAATTATTTTCACTTTACCGCGTTGAACTGCGACGGCTGCTGTTATCCAGGACAGTTTTTGCAGCTGCACTCCTATCCATTCTTTCGCTTCCCTTGGGGAATATTTTATTTGTTTACTCTAATTCCCGCGCCATGTCAGATTACTATATTTTGACTCCGGTCCTGACTGGAACAACTGTCGGCGCAATTTTCTGGGCAGTCGTCATGATCATGGAAGCAGACAGACTGCAGCGCAGCGGTGTCCACGTATTGACAGACGCAATCTCACCGCCTGTATTCCTGTCTGCTGCAAGAACCTTGGCACTGTTGACAATATCCATGCTTGCGACTGTTCTCACAGCACTGGTTTACCTGCCCTACACTGCCGCCAAAATGTCCTACTTATTTTCAGCAGGCTTTTATTATGCAAATTTTATGATTTTTATGCTTCCGACCTGGTGGATTTCCATATTGTTTGCAGACGCTTTTTACCAGATCACACGGCGCGTCGAACTTTCCGTCGTACTGTATATTGTGTTGATTGGCGTCAGCGTCAGCGGTATCGCCTTCGCCGACTATTTCATGCGCTGGATCAATCCATTTGTCCTCACCTACTCTGATGGTTTTCCGTCTGTCTGGCCTCTGCGCATTGGGCTGTACACGCGAACCATCTGGCTCTGTTTTGCACTGGGAGTATGGCTGCTCTCTATCCTTTGCGTCCGCAAATATCAGAAAGGGCTTGTTTTTTCTTTACTCAATAATGTGAAAAAAATAGCCGTTCTTATATCTGCGGTTCTACTTGCTACAACCGGAATGATCCTATGGCACTACCAGCCCTTTATTGACCATGGACCAGACTATTACGAATATTCAGACTATCTTTTAGAAATAGATGATGCCAACAGAATCAGTGCGATTCGGTAAAATCTGAACCTGAATCCTGCATTGGGTACACTATCTGCAAGAGCAGAATATGACATACAAGTCCCCTATCTCGGAGATGCCGTATTGCGGCTCAATCCCGGTTACAAAATCACAAAGATGACTTATAACGGGGAAAATGTACCTTTTCGAACAGTGGACGATGATATCAACGGAAAGCGATCCACTTATTTCAAACTGCCAGAAGATCTTTATCACAAAACACTTGTGATTGAGTACAGCGGCTTTCCCACACAGGGAAGGTATTGGGCGGACTCCATGGTACAGGATACCATTGATCATGACTTTATCTCCCTGTCCACATCTGCGGTAGTTCCAATATTAGATAACTATTATTCCACTCACGACAGCGCTGTGATTGACATCACGCTCCCTGACAACCTGACACCTTTTCTGAACTATACACAGATGACTGACTTTACCGACAATGGCAACGGCACCAAAACATGGAGCGCAGCCTGCTCCGAATTTGTCAGTGATTTTACTGCAGGGTATTATTGTATTGATAACTTCTCAATCGGTGAGCTGAACATTGATTTCGCCTATGGAACAGCCTATCAGGAGATTGTCGAGGAGAATGATATCCAGCAGACCATCATTGAGATTCTCACATACTGCAGTCAACATTACGGGGAACTCTGGGCAGCGGAAAATAACCATCTGCTCCTGCGGCAGGAGAGCTCCATGTTCGGAGGCGGTTATGCACTGCACGGCGTCTCCACATGGTTTGAGATGGTGTTGGCGCCAGATACGCTAAGTGACACGGACAAGGGAGCCAGTGCGACAGAGGTTTTTATCCACGAGATGATTCATCAGTGGTGGGGCGGTCTCGGTCTCGACTGCGCACAGGAAGATTTGTGGAGTTCCGAGGGTTTGACCGTCTATTCTACTTATCGTCTTGTCAAAGAAAAGTATGGTGCACTCTATGCGCAGCAATACTATGTCGATGCCTGGAAGAACGCTGTAGACAGCCAGAACCGCAGCTTCTACAACCGCCACCCAGAATATCTGGAGCTGCTTCCAGAGCTGTATCACACCCAGATCAACTCTTCCAATACAAGTATCAACTGGTATCAGCGTATGCCTTTGATGATTCTGAAGTCAGAAGAACTGGTGGGCGGCAAAGAAAAAATGGATGAAATCCTGCGTCAGATGTATACGGACCAAGATCTTTTTCGGGAAAATGGATTTGGCTATACGGATTTTTGCATTATTGCGGATTGACAGAGGAGGATTTGTACTGCATACACTGCCCCTTTTTTCCGTATGGAGCTACTGTGTCTATCTCGGCAAGACACTCCCGCTTGCAATGATCACGGTCCTGCTTCTGCTTGCCAATTATTACAGCCGGAAACAGAAACAGGTTGAAATTCTGACATCCGCCACTCCGATCTCGTCATTCTGCCAGATTATGATACGGACAATGGCAGCAGGTATCTGCTTCTTATTGATTTATCTTGTGGTGACCACGCTTGCTCTGTTATTTTATATCAGCTTTTTCCGGTTCCATGACTTTGCTGCATTTATCCTGCCATCCGTTCTACTCCTGCTGCCCTGCTTCCTGTTTTTTGTCGGTCTGGGACAGTTGCTTGGAAGTATTCACCAAAGTCTGATCTATGTGCTGATACTGCTTGCCCTAGCATTTAACAGCTTGCCGAGTGCCTTTGACTTTTTTGGTGCAGGGTATTTTTCAACCATTCCACTGACACTTCCTGCTGGCACAGATGGTGAACCGGCATTTAAAATGGGGATTTCATTTATTGTGCTCCGTCTATTATACTTGGTAACTGGAATTGTCTGCATCTATCTAACCACAACGATCTTGTCCCGCAAATCGCAAAAAGCCTAACAGCAATTAAAATTCCCCCTTTGCGCAGCCTTCCATCGCTGCACACAGGGGGAATTTAATCCGTTTCGGCCGTACATTCATGCATCAGGCTCCACATCATAATAAGAAAACTGGTTCTTCTCTTAGGATTCTTTTTCCTCATTCAAATTTACAAGTTTCATGCTGTCCATGTCAAGTCTTCTATAAAAACAATTGTTTGCCACTCCGTTGTATGATGTATGACAGATATTTCCGTTCATCGGTCTGACTTTGTACACCAGTGAATTTTGTTCACAGTTGACAAAAATCTCAACCAGCACAAACTCATTGCCCGACGTTTTTCCCTTGTACCAAAGCTCGTTTCGCGAGGTGCTCCAGAGCACTAACCTGCGCAGCCTGATTGACTCGAGCATCGCCTGTTCATTGGTGTATGCCACAAGGATTACTTCGTTAGTATCCACGTTCTGAATCGCGACAGGAATTACCTCCTGCCCGGACATACTTGCGATTTTTTTGAAATCAAGCTGTAATTCATTTGTTTCTTCGATGTAGCCCATTTTGCATTTTCCCTTCTATTAAAATTTTTTATATTAATTTCTTAAAACTTGCGTTCTAAGGATAGCTAACCTGCAAATCTGTGCTAATGAACTATTAACTCTTTATCGCCCAGCGCATCTTGGTAGAGCGTGCACGCCCATTCTGTCTGCACTCTTCTGCTGACGGACGAACAACCTCCTCCGAAATCTCGCAGAACACACCCTGCTTCTTCCACTGTTTAAAGGCTTTCTTGACCATTCTGTCCTCCCCAGAATGAAAAGTAAGAATTGCCACCCTGCCATTCGGTGCCAATACATCAGGGAGTTTGTCGAGAAATGCTTCGAGCACCTCAAATTCGCTGTTCACATCGATACGTAACGCTTGAAAAGTGCGCTGACAGGTCTTTTTCACGATATCCTTTTTCTCACCGTCATCTGGCAGAAAGGACAACACCCTCTCTATGACCTCCTTTAACTGCGTGGTCGTCTGTATTGGATTCCTGCGGCGCAGAGTTTTGATCACTTCTGCTGCAATCTCTGCTGCATATGGCTCGTCTGAATTTTCCACAAGCATTCCCTCCAGCTCATCCTGTGTCAATTCTTTTAAACGCTCCGCCGCCGATACACCCTTTTCGGGATTCAGCCTTAAATCAAGCGGTCCCTCCACCTTATAGGAAAACCCTCTGCTCGGATTATCAATCTGCATGGACGACACACCCAAATCTGCCAAGACAAAATCAAACGGTTCATACGCTGCTGCAATGAGGTCAATATTTGCAAAGTTTTCCTGTATAACTGTCAATATTTCAGAACCATAACCTGCGCGCTCCAGCCGCTCTTTTGTTTTTGTGATTTCGATTGGATCCACATCAAGCGCATAGATATGACCGCTGCCTTGAAGCTGTTCTAACATCCTGCGCGTGTGACCGCCATAGCCAAGCGTAGCATCCAGCCCTTTTTGTCCCGGCTGTATCTGTAGGAAATCCAATATCTCATTAACCATGATGGATCTGTGCATCCCTGCCGGCGTGCTGCCTTTGCTGATCACCTTCTCGATGGTGTCCGCGTATTTTTCAGGGTTGTGCTCCTTGTACTTTTCCTCGAATTTTCTGGGATGCGTCCCCTTGTAACGCACACGCCTTTTGTGTTGTTCTTCCATATAAAATCCTTTCTATATCTTCTGCTACAGATATTCTTTCAGCGTCAGCTTTGTCTGCTCCACAGACTTCTCATTTACGAGTTAGAACAGATTTTCTTTTTTGTTGCAAACAGGTTCTTCGGATTTCTTCCAATGATCAAAACTGATTGGATTACTGATAATCGTATCATTTTCTATTCCATATGATTGATCTGCAACCATAGAGCCATGTTCCTCAGAATGAAATTGATATACCATGTTCCTTGAACTACTAAATGATGAATCCGCAGAAAATTTCTTAAAATTTTCTGCTTGTTCCATTACTTTTTCAAACACTTCCTCATCCCACTCGGGCGGATAACCATTTTGATAGAGCAATACTGTCAAGTTCATGTTTAGCTGATTCTTAATGTCGTCACGTGTAGACCAGTCAGCGTACTGCGCCTTATCATCCACAAGTTCTTTTATCTTCTTTGCAAGCATAAAACATTTTTCATCTGCATATGGAAAACCATGATAATCACGCACCTTTACTAAAATATCATAAAATGCCTTTTCTTCATATGTAATGCCTAATTTTTCAAATGATTGTTGATCTTCTTGTAAATCATGAAATATATTCAATAATTTGTCAGATAAGTCATCCACAAAATCAGCTACGACCTCGCTTGTAAATACTAACTTATCCCTATTATTATATTCTTCAACAACTTGTTTTAAACGCTCATCAAATTCAACTGCCCTTACCTTATTCGTTTTACCGTACGCAGCAATTGCTTTACGAAGTAATTTCAGAAGGGCATTAAATTTTGTAATAGGCATTTTGACTTCATTTAGTTGCTTTAGAAATTCTTCACTAAATAAGTCGGTTGACTGACTCGTATCTACAACATTTTCAACACCTGTACATGTAATCGCTTCACGCACCATATTTTCAACAACACGGTTCATAATCTCTGCATCAGGTGCATCCCCTTTAGTCTGTTTATAAATGATTGAGCGAATTGCCAAATAGAACTGTGCTTTCGCTGTTTCTTCATCATTAAGTTCTCCAGAAGGAAAACAGATATTATATGCTCCCTTCAATCGACGAGAAAGTCCCATAAATCTTATCTGTATTTCTTTCCTAATTTGAATATATTCTGCTGCCAAATTCAGACAATTCAATCTTTCAAGTGGTTGCCCAATGAAAAATTTCGTTGCATCAAAATGGATCATCAGCTCGTCAATCATTACTAAATGATTGCGAAAAATATCTATTGTTAACTTCAGTTCATCAATAGGATTTTCCTGAATGCTTCCATACTTTTTTATCGCTTCCATCATATTATTCTTAATGCCAATATAATCAACGACTACTCCCTTATCTTTACCATCAAATACTCTATTAACACGCGAAATCGTTTGGATTAGTGTATGTTTCTGCAATGGCTTATCAATATACATTACCGCTAAAGCCGGAACATCAAACCCCGTAATCCACATATCTACCACAACTGCAATCTTAAAGTTAGAATTGTTGTTTTTATACTGTTCATCCAGCTTTTTACGGTAGTCTCTTGTACCACATGCATCATGCAAAGCCTCTATATCATCTTTTCCCTGCGTTGCAACTAAGTTTATTTTGGGCAATGCAAGCAGCTTATCTCTTTGTTCTTTCGTAAGAACCGATTCGTCCTCTGCCTTTTTAGGAATTCCCCACTCAGGGCGTATTTTTTTAATCTCGTTCAATACATCAAACGCTATTGGTCTGTCTGCGCATACAATCATTGCTTTCTGCACGACTTCTGGTTTCTCTGCACATAATGTTTCATAATGTGTGACAATATCAAGCGCCAGTTTCTTCATTCTATCGGGA
>CAMWLV010000090.1 GCA_947175175.1 uncultured Lachnospiraceae bacterium | reverse complement strand
TACTAATATATAAGACTGTTAAAACTATGAAAAAGATTAATCCACTTTTACTTTTTCAATAAAAAAAGAGCAGTTGGTATTTTACCTCCTTACCTGCCTCTGTACAATCGAGTAGAGGAAAAGCTTTCCCCTACTCATGCGCCGCCTATGCTAATGCGAAAAACTGCCATATATGGTTTTACGCATTAGCATCAGCGTGTGCATAAATAAAAGGGTGCTATATCATACACCCTTTTTGCCTACTTATTCAATATGTCTTCTGCCGCTTTCTCCACTACATCATACCTTGGCACCATAAGCTGTTCCGCAAGCACCTTATACGGATCAATCTCATTGCTGAGCACCATCTTTGTGATCGTGGGCGAAAAACCGCTTACCAAAGCCACGCCAAGCGCATTCTCCCTAAGCGGAATCGTCTTTGTCCTGCTGCAGATATTCCAGAATACCAGCCTTGGCAAACGATAGCCATGCGCCGCATACCTTCTTGCAAAAGTATCAAACATCTTTTCGTCAGGTGACACCCACTTGCCGTTGATATTGTTCCTCGTCGCCATATCAAACTCCATGTCAGACAAGATCAGCAGATTTGTTGGAAGCTCCTTTTGCGGCATATGATATTTTACCGCTGTATCCAGTATCAGGTCAAATACAGCCTCGATATTGGTATTTGTAATCTCATTGTGACTCATGGCGATTTCCAGTTTTCCTAAAAGCGTCTTTCCCTTTGACAGATCCACAAACTGCGGTGTCTGGCTGAATGTGATATAAGTATCCTTGAACTGCCCTGTACAATGCTCCGCAAAATAAATAGCGAGTGCATTTGCCACATCGAGACAAGTCACCTGCGTATTCCCTACCTTGGTAAACATACTTCCGGAACCATCCGCAACGCAGAGTGTGTTTCCATTGCCCTGCACATAGTCAGGCAATGCCTTCCACAATTCCTCAAGTGTGTCATCCAGGGACTTTAGATACCAATATCCTGGCTTTCTTTCCGTATCAATATAAGAATGAACAATGTCATGCGGATAGAGTACACCTGCATGGATTGTCTTTTCTCCCTTTTTCACAGCGCCGAGAAACTCCCTGCGCCGCTCCTCGTCATTCCGCAAAAATGCTATGTTGTATATCAAATTTGCCCTTGACGGAACTGCCTCATAATTAATGTCCGCCCATCTCCTGCTGCTCATCTTCACTTCCACGACATCCAGATACTGCCTGTATGATGACAGCATTTGCCGATACTGTCTGCTTGTCATGGACAGTCGTTTTGCCAGCATACGCGCCATTTGCTTTGTGTTGTCCGAGGACGCATTTTCAGATGGAAGCCACTTCGCACAAAGACTGATGGAAATACCCTTTTCCTTGTTGATGCTATCCTCCTGCAGCTGTCTCTGTATCATCTCCACAGCTTCATCCGCAAGCGGCGAATCCATCAACGCCACGACGTTATCCCAACGCGAATATTCTGGTATCAACGGCATCAAAGCCCGTGCAAGCTCAATATGGCTTTGTGCAAGGTAAATCATAATTGTCTTGAATAATCTGCGCTCCCCGAGTCCCTCCCGCACGTCACCCGCATAGAAAAGCCAGCGGATCGCAAGCTTTGGATCTTCATAATAAGCCTTCACAAACTGCTCTGCAATCGTCTCCGACGGAGCATTTCGGAACGAGGAAACTGCAAAATTCAGATCAAGCAGAGCCTTTCCTGATGTCCGATACCCGACTGCGCCGTTTTCAGTCACAGATGTATTGTATTCATTATTCAACATGTTCTTAATATTCTGCATGAATCCCATTTTGATTTCCTCCTTTTAATTAGAGCAGGGAGTATTCTCTGCTCTTGCGCCGCCGATGCGCCACTACAGTGGCATATTTTCCCCTGCATCGGCGTGTGCATATCATAGTGTTTCGCAGAAATTGGAGCTGACAGGATTCGAACCTGCGACACGTGGGATCATCCATGTAAAATTGCTGCATGAGCTTTTATCAAAGCTCCTTTTTCACTGCTCTACCCATCTGAGCTACAGCTCCGTGATTTTGTACATTATAATTAATGATAAGTGGAGCCGACAGGATTCGAACCTGCGACCTGTGGGGTGACCTCCATATGTAAAATTGCTGCATGAGCTTTTATCAAAGCTCCTTTTTTACACCGCTCTATCCAGTTGAGCTACGGCTCCATGAGTAAACTATGATCATATTTTCTAAAACGGGGCCATTCGGATTCGAACCGAAGAATTTGGGATTTTAAGTCCTTTTAGAACGTTGCTGTGTGAATCTTTATCAAGATTCCACACGCCAAGAGCACTATGTCTTGGCGTGTTGTGCTCTACCGCTGAGCTATGGCCCCGCATTAATATGTATTTATAAATGTACAACAGGGCTAGCCGGACTCGAACCGGCGACAAGGGGATTAGAAGTCCACTTAGAAAATTGCTGCATGAGCTTTTGTCAAAGCTCCTTTATTCCTGCTCTACCAACTGAGCTATAGCCCTATATAAGAGTGGCGTTTCCAAACCACTTCATGTATCTACTATATCATACAAACGAAAGCAAAACAATATACCTGTGGTATAAAAAGAGCACCTCATATTGGTAAATCAATAGAGACGCTCTTGTCAAACACTTGTTTATGTAATTTATTTATCCTGCTGGTTCTTTGCCTCAAAATCTTCAATATATTGAATAATAAGCTTCACCGTTCCGTCCACGCCGAGGATACTGCTGTTGATAGAAAGGTCATAGCTGTCAGAGCGCCCCCATTTCTTAGTGGAATAATAATTATAATAGCTCTGGCGCTGCCTGTCCTTCTTGACCATCATCTCGCGCGCCTTATCCGCATCAATATCATACTTCTTCATGATACGCTCAACCTTTGCGTCTTCATTTGCATGGATAAAGAGATGCAGGCAATTCTTGTATTCCTGCAGCGCATAATCCGCACAGCGTCCTACGATCACGCAAGGTTCCTCCTCCGCGATCTTCTTGATCGTGTCAAACTGTGCCATGAAAACCTTATGACTGATCGGCATATCCACAAATGAGGAAGAATTGTAGCCAAATGTGTATGTATCCATAACCAGATTGTAGAGAAAGGAATTGGTTGGCCGCTCATCATGGTTTCTGAGCATTTCCTCACAGAATCCGCTCTCCTTCGCCGCCCTCGAAAGCAGTTCCTTGTCAAAACACTGAATCCCGTAATGATTCGCAAGCTTCTCACCAATCTCGTGTCCTCCGGAGCCAAACTGACGTCCGATTGTAATTATAGTATTCATAGTAATCCCTCCATTCTGACTGTCATAACATAATACTATTATATCCTGTATAAAGCCAAATTTCAATCACTTTATGTTCCTGAGTACTTTTAAAAGCTTTTCAAAGTAATCTGGCAAAGGTGCCTCGAACTCAACATAGTTCCCGCTCCTGGGATGAACAAAACCGATCGTCATGGCATGAAGAACCTGCCCTTCTAAATGAAAAGGTGCTTTTCGGTTTGTATATACAGGATCTCCCAACAACGGATGCCCAATACTAGCCATATGAACCCTGATCTGGTGTGTCCTTCCAGTCTCGAGCTGACACTCTATGTATGTATACTGGTCAAAACGCTCTAACACCCGATAGTGTGTAACAGCGTGTTTACCGTTTTTTTCATTGACTGTCATCTTTTTATGGTCTTTATGGTGCCGTCCAATCGGCGCATCTACCGTTCCCCGTTCCTCTTTCACATTTCCAAATACGATTGCTCTGTACTTTCTGGTAATGTCATGCGTCTTGAGCAGCTCTGCAATCGCAGTATGTGCCGCATCATTCTTACAAACAATGATAGAGCCCGTTGTATCCTTGTCAATCCGGTGAACAATCCCCGGGCGCAGAACCCCGTTAATGCCGGAAAGCTCCCCCTTGCAGTGATACATAATGGCATTGACAAGCGTTCCCTCATAATGTCCGGGCGCTGGGTGTACAACCATGTTCTTGGGTTTATTTACAATCAGAATATCGCTATCCTCATACAAGATGTCAAGTGGAATATTCTGTGCCGGAATATCTGGTTCCACAGAATCCGGTATGATGAACCGCACCTTGTCATCAACCTTCACTTTATAATTTGCCTTGACAGCCAGATCATTCACAAATACATTGCCATCTTTTATCATTTTCTGGATATAGCTTCGCGACAGGGCTTCCATATAATTGCTGATACATTTATCAATGCGCTCGTCTTCCATCTCTGGTATGATTTCAAAAACCACTTCATTCATATTACTATACCGATTACTTTATATCACGAAATTTTTTCGTGCGGAACGTCAAAAATTCCAGATCAGATTCTTTGTACACAAATAGCAGTAAAATCACCAGATAAATCGATGACAAAGTCACATAGATATCTGCCACATTGAAAATCGGGAAATTGATCAAACTAAAATACAGAAAATCGACAACATAGTCATATCGCATCCTGTCAATCAGGTTTCCAATTGCCCCACTTGCGATAAAGACAAGCGTAATGTGCAGCTTGGTGTACATCTTTTGATAGGGAGCCTTGACCAGCACATACACAATAACAGCAAGGATAATGACAGCAATAAGCACAAAAAACACCTTTTGCCCCTGCAGCATGCCAAACGCCGCCCCACGGTTTTCAAGATAGTGCAGCTCAAACACTCCCTCCCAGATCACCCACGGTTTTTGGTTCATCAGATTAATAACTGCAAAATATTTTGTTGCCTGATCGACTGCTATCAGCAAAAGTACAAATAGTACATCAACTGCAAGTCGTATTTTTTTCTTCTTATTCATTATTTATTGGTCCCAGTCCTCGTCCGTAAAATAGATTTCATTGATTCCTGCTATGATCTCCTCTTTGGTAACAGTGGTGTCAATCATAGCTTTTCCAACCTTTTTCAAAAGAATAAATTTGATTTTACTTCCTTCCACTTTTTTGTCAGAGGTGGTCAGTTCGTAAATCTCTTCTGGATTAATATCCTCTACGGAAATCGGCAGGTTAAACGGCACAAACATGTCCCTGATCTCATAATACTCGTCCTTGGAGAGTAACTCTCTTTTCCACGAAATATACGCAGCAGCGATACAGCCAAGTGCCACACACTCCCCGTGCATCAGCTCAAAGTTCTTCGCTTTCTCTATGGCATGCCCGATCGTGTGTCCAAAGTTCAGGATTGCACGTTCTCCCTTTTCCGTTGGATCTTTCTCCACGACAATCTTCTTGCAGGTGCAGCTTTTATATACCATATCCTCCAGTATATCCAGATTTCTGTCGTGAATCTCATACATATTTTCAATGATCCACTCATAAAACGGAGCACTTTTAATCAGACCATGTTTCAGCACCTCTCCCATGCCAGAATAGTACTGCCTGTCGTCAAGGGTCTTGAGTGTCGCAACATTCATATACACAAGTTTTGGCATATAAAAAGCACCTACCATATTCTTGTACTGGTCAAAATCTACACCAGTCTTGCCCCCGATGCTGCTGTCAACCTGTGCCAACAGTGTAGTCGGTATCTGCACAAAATCAATTCCTCTCGAATAGGTAGCAGCCACAAACCCTGTCGTATCACCTACCACACCGCCGCCAAGCGCCAGAAGCATATCTTTGCGCCCAAACTTATTTTGAATCAAAAATTCATAAATATTCTTTACGGTATCCAGATTTTTGTTTTGCTCTCCATTTGGGAAATCATAGACAAAGACTTCCTTACATTTTCCCTGCAATACCTCACATACCTCGTCCGCATAGAAACCCTTTACCCTCGAATCTGTGATAATGCAGAGCTTCTTCTCACTGATCTCAAACAACTCCAGCTCCTGAACCAGATTGGTAAAATCCTGTTCATATACAATATCATAGATCGGTTTGTTGTTCATATTGATTGTTAATCTCTGTGCCATAGTTATTTATCCTCCTTATATGAGTAGATGACTGCTCTTCTCACCTACTCCTGCGCTGGATGTGGGCAGACTTGCTGCATATTTCCGCTCCACGTCCATGTGCAAAAGTAAAACTTCCCATCTAATAACAGACGGGAAGTTTATCCTTCGTTATCCCCAAGTCAAATCTTAAATTACCCCGCGAGAAGAGATCGGAACATCAAACGTTCCAGACAAAATCTCCTGAAAATCTCCTGATATATCAACAGAAGCAGGGGTGATAATAAATATATAGTTGGAAATCTTCTGAAGATTTCCGTTGATCGCATATGTAGAACCCGATGCAAAATCAATAATCCTCTGTGCAATCGCGACATCAAGTCCTTCCAGATTCAACACAACAGTGCGGTTTGCGAGAAGTGTCTCTGTAATCTCTCTTGCGTCTTCTATACTATTAGGTCTGATCACACATACCTCCATGCCATTTCCTGGTGCACGTTTGACAGATCTGATCGGTGTTACCTTCTGTGACTGTTTTCTTGGCTTCTCTATTGGTTCATCATAGTCTTCCTCTTCACGGACAACTCTCATTGGTTTTCTGACTGTGTTGTCTATAATCTCCCCTTCATCATAGAAATCGTCGTCATCGTAGTAGTCTTCCTCGTTGTTTAAATGCAATGCGTCTAAAAACTTGTCCATTACTCCCATAGCTATTTTCCTTTCTCTACAGCATGTACTGCCTTACTCCGAAGATACCGGTCCCTACTCTGACACAGGTAGCTCCCTCCGATACAGCTACTGCGTAGTCACCTGTCATACCCATAGATAAATTTTCCATAGTTATATTATCAATGTTTTCACTCGTAATGTCAACCGCTATTTTCCTTAATTTACTAAAAATTGGTCTGTTTTTTTCAGCATCTTCTACAAAAGGCGCTATTGTCATTAGCCCTTTTACACATATATTGGGTAATTTTGCGATATCCTGCACAAGCTGCTTCACTTCCCCACATGTCGTTCCAAATTTTGTCTCCTCATTTGCAACATTGACTTCCACCAGAATATTCACACATACGTTTTTCTTGACGGCCTCCTTGCTGATCTCCTCTGCCAGCCGCAGGGAATCCACACTATGAATCATATAAACCTTATCCACAATGTATTTTACCTTGTTCCTCTGGAGATGTCCGATCATATGCCAACGGATATCCTTTGGCATCACCTCATACTTGTCAAGAAGCTCCTGAACCTTATTCTCGCCAAAATCCCGGCACCCGTATTCATATGCCTCCATGAGCATCTCCACAGGTTTCGTCTTACTGACAGCGATCAGTGTGACCTCCTCCCGCTTTCGTCCGGCTTTTTGGCACTCTGCATCGATGATATTTTCCACAAACTTAATATTTCCCTGTATTGTTACTTCTTCCATCATTTCCTCCCACTCAATTATAGATGAAATCATTATTGCTCACACTCGTCGCATCCAGAACGATCCTGTCATACACCGTGAGACCATACTGGGTGTTCGAACTGACAATCGAGTACTCGTCATTGTGTGCCAATACTGTGATCTGCTTAAAATCCGCGTAACCCTTGTTCATATTATAGACACCCGTCAGTATGCCTGTCTTGCTGATCGCCATCTTTTCCGTGGAATCCATCTTGCAGATATAGTCGCCAACCTCCAATTCACTACTGTCAATGTAAAACTCCTCTTCATTAGAGCTGTAAACATTGGTTTCGACAAACACGTTGACCAGATTGCCATTTTCATCCGCTTTCTCCTTCAGAACCCCATAATTTCCATTCGGTCCACCCTTTGTCATAAAATCTGCCGGGATAATAAAAAATTCTTTTTCGGCAATTGCGGAGTTTGGTATCTTTAACCCCTGTTTGTCGTTTACAACAAGCTCAATGTCAACATAACGATCCGTACAGAAGGAAACACAGGAGTTGTTAAAGACCAGCTCTGCATAAACCCCATCCGCAAGGTGGTGTATGACTACCTTCCCCCATGAGGTGTCCTGTGTCTTGATAAACTTTACCTCAACATATTCTGCCTCCTCCAGCTCTGCAGCCCTGTTCTCTTCCACAGGAATGACCAAGGACCAGTTTTCGTCTGTCACAAGCTTTCCCACCACCGCATTTTTCTCAATCAGATCATTATTGTTCACCCTGCTTTTCTCGTAAAGAGACTGATCAAACATTCCGGCAGTAATCTGCTCGGGTGTCAATGTCTCATAACCGTCTGTGCTATACACAGCATAACCTGTTTTGCCCGCCGTACACAGGGCAACCATTCCACCTAAGTTGGAGCGGTTCAATGTATCCAGATTTTCATACATATTGATATTCACCAGTTTCATCACAGCACCTTCGATACTGTACTTAAAATCATATACACTGTTGAAATCCTTACAGTCAAACCCCCTGTCATACTGAATCACTTCTGAACGAAACTCTCCAAGTTCTTCATCGGTATAGGACGCATCACCCATATCGCCCGCATTCAACAACGAAGCCAGCTTTCCACTCTCATCGACAGAATATACAGTATCTCTTGAGGAGACGCGCTCGCCCTCTCTGACAAAGTAATTGATATAACCTGTATATGGGGAATGCAGAAGCTCTTCCTGACGGATTGCGATTCCAGTAAAAGTCTTTGATATCGATAAGGAACCCATCTGAATCTCATATCCCTGAATCGGTTCCATCTTCATATAGGAAACAATAACAGCAATAATGTAAACGGTCATCGCACCGAATATCGCAAGCTCTATTCGGTTCATGGTCTTACCGGACTTATTTAGTTGTCTTCTATGTGCCTGACGGTTTTGGGATGCCACTAAAATAATTCTCCTTATGCGCTCCTGTGCATAGAAAAGCCCCGGTGTTGTCTCCCGAGGCTTCCTATTTTATATGCTCTGTCTCCAATATTATAGAGCCACCACTACCTTTGACTTCAAACTCTCGGGCAGCTCTGCCTCATCCAACGAAATACTTGCTATCATCTTAAAACCATATGTATTGCTAATGGAATCCAGCTTATTAATCACTTCTTCTACCTGATCTGTACCTTCAATGCAGGAGATCTTTAAAAATCCGTCAAAATAAATCTGCTCAAGATCATGATCCTGGGAAATGATGCCACGAATAAAGCCAACAAATTCGTCTGCATTGGCAACCCCATAATCCTTCACATTGATAAGCCTTACCTTGTTATTCAGTTCATACATATGATCATTGCCTTTATCAAGATATACAATGTTTCCGGATGCCGTGGAGACTTCTTTGTTAACCATATCCAGAATAATCTTTGTCTTGCCTTTTCCTTTTTTTCCAACAATCAGCTGCACCATAAGCAATACCTCCTAAAATCATATCTTTAATGTAATTAAATAAATCCACTAACCTCATTATAGTTGAATCCCAAAGAAAAAACAACTCTAACTTACAATATTGATAAAAAAATTACGATATCTCACTCAATAAATCTGTCATCTCCGTATACATTATGGTTCTGTCGCTTGACTGCAGAATAATCGAGATATACGGATTCCCCGAATTATCCCTTGCGTACAGGAGCAGGCAGTTTCCGGCTGCATTTGTCGTACCAGTCTTTCCTCCGATCACAGTCACATTATCAGGGGAAGGTATCTCGCCCTTGATATATGCATTTGAGTTTGCCACATCTATAAACTTGTCATTGCCGTTTCCATCATGATATACCGACGTATAGGAAGATGTGTGGATGATCTCCACGATTTTATCATATTTTACTGCCTCATTGCAGATTAGATACAGATCATATGCTGTTGTATAATGATTGGGATCTGTCAGTCCATGCGGGTTGACAAAGTGACTGTTAGTCGCGCCTAGGCTGTTTGCCGTATCATTCATCAGCTCCGCAAATCCCTCCACGCTTCCGCCCACATGCTCTGCAATCATAACCGCCACATCGTTTGCTGATTTCAGCAAAAGCGCGTGAAGTGCCTGATCCATCGTCATGGTATCTCCCGCAGTAAGTCCCAGCTTCACAGCACCTGATTCCCTTATATTTACATTTTCCGTCGCCGTGAGCATGTCATCGGGATTTCCGTATTTTAAGGCACACAATGCCGTCAGGATTTTGGTAAGACTTGCAGGATTTAACTGTTCATGTACATTTTTAGCATAAATAACCTTGCCTGACGAAATGTCAAACAATCCTGCCGCAGTTGCCTGGGACATATCCACATCGGTTCCGCTAGAAACATCGCCCACCGTGACACACAGATCTGACGCAAATGTATCCATCGTCTTTCCCTGCGTATGGGATGCGATCGAAAAGCTTGTATTATTTCTGTTTCTGTCATAAGCAAACGAAAACTCCTTCGCTCCGCAGCCTGCAAGACCTGCTGTCAATAGGACGGACGTCAATATAACACATAATGTCTTTCCAAATCTATTTATACATCTCACGCCAGTCCAAATCTCCTCTGTCAAGTGACCTGATCAGCAGCTCCGCCGATGCGAGGTTTGTCGCCAATGGTATATTGTGAATGTCGCATAGCTTCACAGCATTATTCACATCCGGTTCATGGGATTTCGAGTTTAAAGGATCCCTCAGAAAGATAACAAGGTCTATCTGATTGTGTTCAATCTGTGCACAGATCTGCTGCTCTCCACCCAGATGTCCCGCCAGATATTTATGAATATTGAGATTTGTTACTTCCTCTATTAATCTGCCCGTCGTCCCTGTAGCATACAGCTCATTTTTACTCAAAATACCTCTGTAGGCAATACAAAAATTCTGCATCAATTTCTTCTTTCCGTCATGCGCGATTAACGCAATATTCATAATCTATGCACCTTCCTTTGTCAATTATTTGTCTAAAGATATTCTAACCCTTTTACAGATAAAAATCTATATTTTTATCATTTAATTCAAAAAAATTTAACACTTTTACCTATCTTTGTGCAACCTGACTAATTATTGTATTTTCTAATACATTGTAATCGTACGTTTAGTACAATTCCCATTCCTATATATAGACTCACCAGAGACGTAAGACCAGAACTCACAAACGGGAGCGGTACACCCGTGTTAGGAAAGAGACCTGTTGCCACCGCGATATTGACAAAGCTCTGTCCGCCAACGAGTGTTGCCATTCCAGATGCGATGCAGGTTCCCGCCAGGTCTTTCGCCTTCCTTGCTACATTCAGACATTCCAGTGTAATGAGAAACAACAGGATCACAACAGCACATCCACCCACAAATCCAAGCTCCTCACCCACGATCGTAAAGATAAAATCCGTCTGTGGCTCTGACACAAAATTGCCGTTTTTGACGGAGATCATGGTATTATTCAGCCCTTTCCCCCACAGTTGTCCAGAACCGATTGCCATCATGGCGTTGTTCTGTTGATAAGCTGTCGTCTTGGCATACTTCTCCGGCTCTAACCATGCAAGAATACGCTCCTGCTGATAGGAATTAATGATGGTTTGGTCGGGTTGCAAAACCATTATAAAAAGAACCACTGCCGTGGGAACAGCTATGGCAAGCGTACCAAATATCAGCTTATAGCTCAATCCTCCCACATACCACACAACACAGAATATCAATGCAATAACAATACTGGTAGACATATCAGGCTGGTCATACACAAGATACAGCGGCGGCAGCAGCAATAGGATTATCACTGCTATATTTTTCACGGAATTCAGATTCTCCCGATGCTTGAGAATAAACTGTGAATAAAACAAGATAAGCATAATCTTGGTGAGTTCTGACGGCTGAAACTGTATTCCTCCAATATCGAGCCATCGCTTGGCATTATTCACTTCCTTGCCAAAAAAAACTACCATCAATAAAAAAGCGATATCCAGTGCATAGATTACCCAGTAAAAGCGCAGGAAAAAGGAATAATCAAAAAACGAAAGCACGATCATAATAAAAAATCCCATGACAAATCCCAGAATCTGTCTGTTTTGATATTCGGGACGCGCACTGCCGATTGCTAATATTCCTATGACTGTAACAGCCACCAACAAAAATATCAGTTTAAAATCATAGTCCCGTACTCTATATTTTCTAAGCATTTTCCCTTTCCCTGTCTTTCATTTGCATAGATTTTGATACATTTTTCCAACATCAACTGCGAAGATCCAGTATGGGTATATTTGCATACAGAACAGGTGTTTTCTTTCCGTTTCTTGCCGACGTTCCTGTCTTGGCAATCTGAACCTCCATACTGGAGGCATCGATCTGCATGTACTTTGATATCACCTGCGCAATATCATTCTTGATCAGTTCCATCATCTCAGGAGAACAGTTAACCCTGTCCGAAATCAATAAAATTTTCAGTCTGTCTTTCGCAATCTGACTAGATGTTTTCCGTTTAAAAATATTAAATAACTTCATGCCCGCTCCTCCTGTAGATTTCTTCTGAATAATCCCGAGAATCTTGTCCAGATCGTAACATTCTTTCCAAAATCCCTAAAAGGAACCTCTTTGCCCTCCAGACGCTTGCAGATATTATAGAAAGCCTGTCCAGCGTCAGAATTTTTCCCTACCAGCGGTTCGCCCTGATTTGTTGCAATCACAACGTTTTCATCATCGGGCACCACCCCAAGGAGCGGAAGCCCCAATATGTCAAGTACATCGTCAACAGTCATCATCTCGCCACGGCGTATGAGATCCTGGCGCAGTCTGTTCAATACCAGATCTACTTTCTTGATCTCATTTGCCTCAAGCAGTCCGATAATCCTGTCCGCATCCCTGATTGCGGAAACTTCCGGTGTTGTCACAACAATTGCATGGTCAGCGCCGGCTATGGCATTTTGAAACCCCTGTTCAATGCCTGCCGGACAGTCAAGTATTATGTAGTCAAACTGTTCCCGCAGGCTGTCAGTCAGTTTGACCATCTGACCAGGCGTGATACAGTTCTTATCTCTTGTCTGTGCTGCTGGCATGAGAAACAGACCAGCATGTCTTTTGTCCTTGATCAATGCCTGTTTCAAGCGACAATTACCTTCAATCACATCGACAAGATTGTAAACGATGCGGTTCTCCAGTCCCATCACGACATCCAGATTCCTAAGTCCGATATCAGCATCGATTAAAACAACACTTTTCCCCATCTCTGCCAGACCTGTTCCTACGTTTGCAGATGTGGTGGTCTTGCCCACACCGCCCTTCCCTGATGTAACGACAATCACTTCACTCATAGGAAATATCCTCCATTACAAATAATGGTTCTCCGGACACCCTATTCATATATATTACAGGGTAAAATTGTCCAGCAATTCTTTTGTAATAGATTCCATCTGCACTGCACCATTGTATGTGTATGCAATCTTTGGTACTGTCTGAGGGCGTTTGTGGAATCCCCATCTCGAGGTTTTCTGCGGCTGACCACTGTACACAAGATCGCCGATCTGAAGGATACCAGGATTCATGTCGAGTGCTACAACAAAATGATTGTTGTTTCCACCGGCTCCAGCATATGCATCGCCTCTTAAAGCGCCAAGTATCACAACATCCTTGTTGGAATACACACGGCTTCCCTCGCAGACATCGCCCAGAATGATAATACTGTGCTCTGTCTCTATGCTCGCCCCTTCATGCAGCGTTCCTCTGTAAAACTGCCCGCTGTTCTCATCCTCCTGAAAGTTCAGATGGTTCTGTACTCCGAGAAATTTGAGATTTTTCTCCTCATCTTTTCCCATAAGGCATAGTATGTTCAAACGCGAATTCTGCGTGATCGCATCCAGTATTTCCCGTTCCTGCTCCTCGGTCAGCTCCCTGCCTTCCAAAGAAATCGCAACAGACGCATTTTTGAAGAAGCCGTCCGCTTCCCTGAATTTCAGCGCAATTTTCTCCAGCAAATCTTCAAATGAAATTGTACTGTCCATAATAACTGATATGCCGTTCGGAAAACTTTTTAAAATAACTGAATTTTTCACATTTGCTCCTTTTTGTTTTCTGATGTTATTCTAATCCTGCTGTGTTCCACTGACAGTCTCAGGAATTGCTGCTGTACCTGTCAGAAGCTCATCCTCCTCTGCCAGACTATAGTAATATTTATATACATCCCTTGCAGTCTGTGCTGCGTAATCTGAGCTGTATCCATATGCAATACGCACTGTTACTGATATCTCAGGATCCTCATAGGGTGCATAACTAAGAAATACCGCATGGTTGGTGCGGTTCCGCCCCTCCTGCGCTGTACCAGTCTTGCCAGCAACATTTACTGCCAAATCAGTATAATAAGTCTTCTTTTCAACCACTGCCCGCATTCCTGCGTGAATGGCATTCCATATACTGTTATCAACATCGATGGTATTTCTGATCTCCGGAGTATAATCCTCAATCAGATTTCCCTTCGAATCTGTCAGCTTGTCCAGAAGACTTAGCTTATATACTGTACCACTGTTTGCGACAGCCGTGAGATATCTTGCAAGACCTACTGTTGTATAGTTGTTGGTGCCCTGTCCGATTGCGGATGGAACGATATATTCATCTGAAAAATGAGGTTCCGACTCCGTAATCTCTATGCCTGACTTCTCTGTAAGTCCAAACATGTCTGCGTACTTTTCAAGTCTGGAAAGGCCGTATTCACTGTTATAACCATTGCTGTCCTGTGCAAGCCGGTAGCCGACCTCATAATAGAAAACATTGCACGAATTCGCTATCGCATTTGACAGATTCATGGGTCCATGTCCGACAGATGACCAGCATCGAATCGGTGGTTCAATCTTGTCAAAGATACTGTGACAGGTAACCGTTTCGCTCAGCGATGAAATCACCCCCTCTTCCATGGCTGCAATCGCGGATACCATCTTAAAGGTAGAGCCTGGTGCAGTTTCCTGTTGTGTAGCGGCGCTCCACTGCGGCACTGATAAATCGGCCTGAAGTTTTGCATAATACTCTGCATCCACTCCGTTTGCAAGTTTATTGATATCATATCCCGGATATGACACAAGCGCAAGTACTTCGCCTGTATTGACATCTGTCACAACACAGGAACCCGAATAGGGATCAAGAGCTAATTGCGCGGGTGTGATCTGCAATGTCCGTATCATATCCAGCATAAAATTGTAGGCATTCGCGGATCCGTTTTTCAACGCAGTAATCCTGCTTTCTTCGACACTGATTAAATCCTGTTCCCATAAAAGCATGCAGATCTGTCTGCCCGTGATCGTCTGAGCACTGATCATATACTGGTACATTTTTTTTGAAAATCTAATATTATTTTGCAGGTTTTCAATGATATATTGTATCAAACTATTCAACACTTCCATCGAGTCGGAATACTGTGACTCTACGGAGAGCTTTGTTATGTCGATCCAGTTTTGTGCAATCGCATAAGTCAGGTATTCATTCAGGCTTATGACCTCTTCCGTCGCCCATGCAATGTAGGTCGGATCATCCCTGTTTATGGCTGTGCTGACCAGAACGCCTTTATCTGTAAGCATGGAAACGATATAGCTTTCATAATTTTTAAACTCTTTTGACAACTCATTGTATGGTGTCTTTGCAACAGAAAGCTCCTCCTTGATCGTTGTGAGGACATCTGCCTGTTTTTCAAGGAAAATCTGATAAACCTCCTTCTCTGTATCATAGGCATTATCATCTGTAAAGTGATTGATGTCTATCACATTATTGTTGATCAAAGCAAAATACACATCATCAATCGGAATGATGATATCCTGACGCGATGCTGACTTGAGCGGATCATAGTTATATATATTTCTGGTTTTGGAGACAATAATACCTGCGAGCTTTTGTTCCAGTATATTATAGATTGCTACCTGCAAATCCTTGTCCAGTGTCAGATATACATCATTTCCCGCCTGTGCCTCAACAATATCAGTAATGTCAATAACCTTTCCCAGATTGTCTACATAAATGGTTTCCGAGCCCTTTCTGCCTTGAAGCTCCATCTCCATAACCTGCTCAATTCCGCCCTTCCCGACGGTATCATTCATCGTATAACTGTCATCCTGCTCTGAAAGCGATGCAAGTTCCTCGGATGAAATCTTGCCTGTATAGCCAAGGATATGAGAAAAGTAATATGGATAGTTATATCTCCGGATCATGTCCTCCTCAATGGCAACACCTTCCAGCTCAGATATATTTTCCATAACCACGGCAACTGTTTTTTGTGATACATCTGTGGCAACTGTTGTCGGAATGTATCGCTGAAAACTGTACAAATTCATCTGATATCGGAGTGTAACCATCTGAAGAATTTCTTTTTTGGTATAGCCTTCCCCCGGATAAAACGTTCTATCACCATCATCTCCTGGTCGGATCGCACCTATTTTGAAACGATTGACAAGATAGTCTATGATTTCCTGTGCGGAGGCGCTTTTCATGTAATATTTAAACTTAGGACTATCCAGTGTGGCACAGCCATACACATCAGCCTTGAACCGAAGAAGCCTTGTCCCCTCAACAGTAAACTCATAATCATTATTCTCATTCAATATAATGTTAAAATCACTGACAATACTGTCTCCACTATCCTCAATCATGTGAATCAGTTTATAAAGCGTTTCATTTAATTTTTCATTTCGGGTGGAACCCGATTCATACACATCTTCTATTGTCACAGAATAGGCAAGCTCATTATAGGCAAGCAGATTGCCGTTTCTGTCATAAATATTTCCACGTGTTCCCTCTGTTATACGCTCTCTCTGTATCATCAGGCGAAAGTTGTCCACATACGACTCTCCATTTACAATCTGCAGGTCAAACAGCCTGTAGATCAGTAATACTGCCATGCTTACAAATATGATAAATAACAGCAGCAGTCTGGAAGTGAGCAGATTATACAGACCTTCGCCAATCCTTTTAAACAACCTTATTGTCACCTCTTTCAACGTCATCCGTCGTCCTGTTCAACAGCAGGATACATGGATATATAAACACTGTAACGAAGATTGTATAAACAATCTCAGGTATTATAATATTCTTGAGATAAAAAATAAAATCAAATCTTCCCCTCAAAAGATACAACAATACATAACATGTAAAGGAGTAAACAAAATCACTCATGAGAATCAGCACAAGCGGTAATTTGATATCATCCTGATAAAAAATGCTGTGAAACACACCGCTGGCTGCCCCTATGTACAAGTAGACCAGTGCGTAAAACCCAAGAACATTTCCATAAAAAATATCCATCAGCATCCCACATATAAAACCCACAAC
>CAMWLV010000089.1 GCA_947175175.1 uncultured Lachnospiraceae bacterium | reverse complement strand
GGGTATTCCCTATGAGCATGTTAATGAAAATCAGAATTCGCATCAATGGTGCCGCGTAGAAGTAGATGGAACATATTGGATATGTGATGCGTATGGAATCTATTGTGGAGCTGAATTGGAGTCATATGAGCATCCAAAATTATAAAAATTGATATATGTAGCAAGTCCAAAGCCTCTGTGTAGACTTCGGATTTGCTCATATATGAATAAAATGTCAATTTTCAGGCAGCTAATAGTAGATATAATTTATCTAAAAAAATGCATGTTTTTATGACCTGCATTTTTTGTTATGGTATGATTACAATTAGGAGAAAGAAAAAAAACCAACAGAAAGGGATAATAGATATGAGGCTTAATTTATCAGGAACTTGGCAGTTTGCGCTGGACAAGGAAAAGGCGGGTTTAAATCAGGAGTTTTACAAAAAGTCATCATTTGACGATATGATCGACCTCCCGACCACGACTGCCGAGGCAAAAAAAGGAGAAAAAGGCACAGAGCGGTATACGGGATATCTGACAGAAACATATCATTTTGAGGGATATGCGTGGTATTTAAAGGAGATTGAGATTTCCGCCCTGGAACAGGGAAAGCGGTTTTTTTTCTCTATGGAGCGAACCAGGAAATCAACTGTGTGGGTTGACGGTGAACTGGCTGGGAGCTTTGACAGCTTTTATGTGGAGCATCGGTATGAGCTGTCAAAATGGCTCACTCCCGGAAAACATACACTTGTTGTAATGACAGATAACACAGATTATGTCTCTAATGGTGGTCACATGACCTCGCCGGACACACAGACGAATTGGAATGGGATTCTGGGAGAGATTCTTCTGGAGTCTTTTGACGATATCTCAATTGACCAAATGTGGATCTATCCCTCCAGAAAAGAAAAAAACGTGGATATCCGGCTGCAGATCTCTCATGATAGTGTGCTTTCGGATATCAAAGTCAGCGTAAACTGTCGGCTTACGAAGCTTAAGATGAAAGAAGGCAGGGATTTTGAGCATTTTGAACCGCTGTACACACAGACGGCAGAGACACGGAGGGAGTGGATTGCACAGAATAAAGGACAGGATTTGCCATATAGCATTGAAACATTGGAGATTTTGCCTGAGAAAATATGGGATGCGGCACAACCAGAGTCCCTGCAATTGGAGACATTTGGAGTACTTGACGGGGAAAAGGAAATTGGCATTTTGGACACAAAGATGACGATCCATTTTCCGCTTGGAGAAAATGCGAAGGAGTGGGATGAGTACGACCCATATGTATACGAGCTTACAGTCAGCATTCTGCGCGGCGATCAAGTGATTTGTGAGCGGAAAAGTCACTTCGGACTGCGCGACTTTACATATAACGAGCTGACACTATACTGCAATGACAGAGAAATTTTCTTGAGAGGCACGCATGATGCGATGATTTTCCCTCTGACAGGCTATGCGCCGATGGATTTGGACTCGTGGCTTCATGTCTATGGGACAAGCAGAGAATACGGGCTGAATCACTATCGGTATCACACCTGTTGTCCACCAAAGGCGGCGTTTCTGGCGGCAGCTTACCTCGGAATCTATGTACAGGCAGAGCTCGCATTCTGGGGCTCGATCTATGATGCGGGGGACGAAAATTATAATAAGGAACAGCAGGAGTTTTTATTGGAAGAAGGGATTCGCGCGTTAGATGCGTTTGGGGATTTGCCGTCTTACTTTGGTATGAGCATGGGAAATGAATTGTGGGGCAGCAAGGAGGAGATCAACAGAATCATGGGTGTACTCAAAGCGCATGACAACCGCCATCTGTACACGCAGGGGAGTAACAACCACCAGTTTGTGCCCTCGGTGCTTCCGAATGATGATTTTTTCAGTGGTGTGCGTTTTTCAAAATACAGATTATTCAGGGGATCCTATGCGATGTGCGACGCGCCGCTTGGATTTGTGCAAACGGAGAGACCGGGCGCATACTGGAGCTATGATGAGATGATAGCGCCTGGAGAAATCAAGAAGGGAGAGGCTTCAAAGGGAGGGGGCTTGAACTCCAAAACGATACAGATTCAGTATGGCACAGGCATCAAGGAGGTGGAAGTGGGCGAAGGCGTGGAGGAAGTTATTCCCCATGTTCCAGTGGTATCGCATGAGATTGGACAATATGAGTTTACGCCTGATTTTCATGAGATTGCGCTTTACACAGGTGTCCTGCAGCCCGAAAATATGAAGATTTTCCGGGAGCGCATGGAGGAGAAAGGACTGCTTTCCTATGCAGATGACTATTTCCGCGCATCGGGAAAGCTGGCGGCGGCGTGTTATAAACTGGAGCTTGAGGCGGCTTTCCGCAGTGCGAATCTGAGCGGTTTCCAGCTCCTTGACATCAAGGATTATTCTGGTCAGGGGACGGCGCTTGTGGGTATTCTGAATGCGTTTAACATCAATAAAGGCGCCATCACAAGGGAAAACTGGCGCATGTTCTGCTCCGATGCGGTGCTTTTGCCGACGCTTGACAGCTTTGTGATGAAGGGCGGCGATCAGATTCAAAGTGAGGTAAAGCTGCGGTATTATCGTCCTGAAAAACTTACGAATGTACAGCTCAAAGCGGTATGGCATCTGAAAAAGCAGGCAGAAGAAGACGAAGGTATGCAATATTGGAAAAAACGGGCAGCGGTGGATCATAAAACAGGGCAGCAGGAGATCGCAGTCCAGACGTTAGACTGTGCGGAGATAACGGGGAGAGGGCTTTTTACACTGGGAACGATCAATTTGAAAGTGCCGGAATGTGACAATAATGCGGAGTATGTCCTGCGTTTTTCGCTGACCAGTGACGCCGCAGAGGACATTGAAAATGCATATGATGTATTTGTATATGAAGATTATACCAACATACAAAACTTTATATGCAAAGAATTGAAAGTGGGAGAAACACTGCCAACTTTTGATTTTGATCGGTTTTATGTCGCGGCCAGCGGCAGTTATCCATGTAATGATACTGATTCCTGTCAGGGTACGTCTAAAACTTACAAGCCGAAAACGATATGTATTACAAACGACAATAAGGCAGCTTTGGAGGAATGGAACAAGGGAGAGTCCGTGTTGTTGTTTGTAAAACCAAACAGTACAAATCCTAGTAGCACTATAAAAGGAGAGTACTGCACGGATTTTTGGTGTTATCCGATGTTCCGCTCTATTTCAGAGGGCGCAAATAAGTCAGTTCCAGTCGGGACGATGGGGCTTTTGATTGATACAACGCACCCGGCGCTTGCTGGATTTGCGTGTGAGGAGTACACGACAGCACAGTGGTATCCGATCGTCATGAACTCTGCGCCGATGATTCTGGATAACATCAAAGAGACTAAGAATATCAAACCGATCGTGCGCATGATGGACAACTTTGAGCGCAATCATAATTTGGGTCTGATCTATGAAGTGACACGTGGAAATGCAAAAATGCTTGTCTGCGAGGCAGACTTGCTCACTTTGAGAAAGGACTATCCAGAGGCGGCGTGCCTGTTTCGGAGTCTTGAGAATTATGTGCAGTCAGATGCTTTTATGCGTACAACGCACCAGTAACAAAAAGGGCATCTCACTGCCTGATCAGAATCGGGACGATGCAGCTTTTCAACAGTTGATTTTATCGGCGTGTCCACATATAATAGGAAAGGGAGAAAACAAAAATGTTATGAAAAGGTTTGAGTACACAGTTTATATCACCAGAATCTTAATCGTCTCAGCAGTAGTCTGTATGTTGGGAGGGATATTCACCGTAAAGGGATTGTGCGGCGTGCTGAGTGGAATCGAGAAGAGGAGAGAAGATACATGACACAGATACGATTACCCGATAAGGTCAAGTATATCATAACACAGCTGGAGGCGGCGGGCTATGAGGCATATGCGGTCGGCGGATGCGTTCGGGATTCCCTGCTTGGGAGAGAGCCCAGTGACTGGGACGTGACCACCTCGGCAAAACCGCAGCAGGTCAAAGAGGTATTCCGCCATACGATCGATACCGGGATTCAGCATGGCACTGTGACGGTCATGCTTGACCGTGAGGGCTTTGAGGTGACAACGTACCGGATCGACGGCGAGTACGAGGACAGCCGCCACCCGAGAGAGGTTGTCTTTACGGCAAATTTAATAGAAGATTTAAAGCGCAGGGATTTTACGATCAACGCTTTTGCATACAATAACCAGAGCGGCATTGTCGATGCGTTTGACGGCATGAAGGATCTGGACAGGGGAATTATTCGCTGTGTAGGAGAGGCAGAAGAACGGTTTGGAGAGGATGCGCTTCGGATGCTCCGCGCAGTCCGCTTCTCGGCACAGCTTGGATTTGCGATTGCGGAGGATACCCAAACGGCTATCCAGAAGCTTGCTCCCAATCTTCAGAATATCAGCGCAGAGCGCATACAGGCGGAACTGGTGAAATTGCTCTTGTCAGACAATCCTGATTCTATGCGTGACGCATATGAACTGGGGATTACGAGAATCATACTGCCTGAACTGGATATTGCATTTGCGACCGCGCAGCATAATCCGCACCATCAGTATACAGTGGGAGAACACCTGATGCAGAGCCTTCTGCACACTAGGGCAGACAAGAGTCTGCGGATTGCTGCACTTTTGCATGATATCGGAAAACCATCAGTCAAGACAACAGACGAGGAGGGAATCGATCATTTTCGTGGTCATGTGGAAGTGAGTGAGCAGATGGCAGTCGATATCTTAAAGCGGCTGAAATTTGACAACGACACGATTGACAAAGTACAAAAGTATGTCAGATATCATGATTATAAGCCCGAGCCAGACGCGAAGTCTGTGCGGCGCGCCATCAACAAGATTGGTGCGGAGTATTTTCCACAGATAATGGAAATCAGACGAGCGGACACACTAGCACAGAGCAGTTATCAGCGGGAGGAAAAACTGGCGCGGATTGACGAGATTGAACGGATATATACAGAAATCATGGAGAAGAATCAATGCATTTCATTGAAAACGCTCGAAATCACAGGAAACGACCTGATCGCGCTTGGCGTACCGAAAGGAAAACAGATTGGAGCAATCCTGAATCAGCTTCTCGATGAGGTTCTGCAGAATCCCGAAAACAATATGCACGCATATTTGATTGAAAAAGCGAAAGAATTAGTGGAATAAATAATCCCCCTATCACATAGGATAGAATAAATCATTATCTGTGTGGAGGGGGATTTTTTGTGAATGACAAGGCAGTGAATGTGCTGGAACAATATGATGTGACGATCAACCGCACCTTCAAGGGGCGTGGAACCATAATCTGTGATACGCAGCAGGGTATGCGTGTGCTTAAAGAATATCGGGGAAGGACAGAGAAGCTGGAACTCTTGTATCAGCTGCAGTGCAGGCTGAATGACAATCTCAGGACAGATACCTTGATACGAAACAAAGAAGGAGCACTGTTTGTGAAGGATATCGACAACAGCATCTACATATTGGAAGAACAGGTTGAGGGAAAGGAATGCAGTTATAAGAGCGAAGAGGACATCGTCAAGGCGTTCGGCGCCATGGCAAAGCTCCATCTGAAATTTATGATACCGGCATCGGAAGACACCTATACTATGCCCGTTTTTTTCTATGCGGACGAGATGGAAAAGCATACGATGGAGTGCAGGCGGGTAAAAAATTATTTAAAGAAACTGCACAACAAGACCGATTTTGAGCGGGCGCTGCTGCAGGAGTACGACTATTTTCTTGACAGGGCAGTGGACGTGACAAAACGCGCGAAGGAGGAGTCACAGGCAGAGTATGAGGCGTATGTAAACAGCAACGGACTTTACTGTCACGGCGATTACCAGTACCACAATGTCCTGTTTGGAAAGGGCAGCAATTGGGCATATACCGGCATTATCAATCTCGAGCATTTTGCGCATGATTCGGGTGCGAGGGATTTTTATCTTTTATTTCGAAAAATTTCGGAGAAATGTGACTGGTCAATGGATATGGCGCAGAGCATGCTTGACGCATATCAGAACCGCAGGGTATTTCCGCCGCTTGAGTGGAGAAGCCTGTGCCTGAGACTCGCATATCCTGAAAAATTCTGGAAAATCATTAATTTTTATTACAATTACAGAAAGTCGTGGATGCCAAACCGCAACTACGAAAAGCTCGAGAGCCTGATTCGGCAGGAAAAAAATAAGGAGAAGCTGTTAAATAAGTTCTTTTCATGAAGGGGTTGTGTCGGAGCGCAAAAGAATATATAATAGGTTTACAATAAATATAAACAACAACTGGAGTGAGGAGTTGTGTGATGGAGGACAATAAGATCACGGTTGCCCTTGCGCAGACACAGATTGTCTGGGAGGATCAGGAGCACAATTATGATATTGCCGAAAAACGAATCGGGGAAGCCGTGAGCCAGAAAGCAGAGGCTGTATTTTTTCCGGAAATGAGTTTTACAGGTTTTTCGATGAATACAGATGCCACAAAAGAGAGCGATGGGCGAACGATACAGCGCATGCGTGTTCTGGCACAGCAGTATCGTGTCAGTATTGGTTTTGGGTGGGTAAAGGATTGTACTGCAGCCTGTGGAAAGTGTGAGAACCATTATACGGTTGTGGACAGCGCGGGAAATGTGCTGTCCGACTATGCTAAGCTTCACCCATTTTCCTATTCGGGGGAGGATCTTAAGTTTCAGGGCGGCAGTTCATTGACGTATTTTATGTTAAACGGTATTTTGTGCAGCACTTTTATCTGCTATGATCTGCGTTTCCCGGAGATTTTTCAGGCCGCTTCCCAAAATGCGCATGTGATTGTCGTGCCTGCAAACTGGCCGGCGAAGCGAAGGGAGCACTGGAAAACACTACTGCGGGCGCGTGCCATTGAAAATCAGGTTTATATCCTTGCGGTCAACTGTGTTGGCGATATAGGGGGAGTTCGGTATACAGGAGACAGCTGTATCATCGGGGCTGACGGGGAGGTGAAGGCTGAGCTGTCAGAAACGGAGGGTATGATTGTGTTGGAGCTGACAGATGATGTGGAGCGTTTTCGAGGAGAGTTTCCAGTAAAGCGGGACAGGAGAGAGGCGTTCTATGCAAAATTGTCTGGCAAAAAGGGTATTTAGCAGGATGCAGACGTGAGAGGATTCAATTATTGATATATGACAAAGGGGAAATACAGGATGATAAAAGGAAACATAAAATGCATAACAGCTGTAATGTTTGCGGCTGCTGCCTTGACATTTACAGGCTGTGCGCAGAATGGAGGCACAAACCAGTCGAACAGTAATACAGTAGAGAGCACAGAACAGGAGACAGTGATCGATGAGTTGAGCAGGAGCGGCATCTATGACTCAGAAGATGCCGCAGTTGTGGTCAAAAAGGATTTGGAGGCGGGGACGGTGCAGTTTCAGAACATCACGTCCTCACGCCGCTACACATTGAATTACGATGGTACGACGACGATATATGACAAGAACGATCAGGCGCTTTCCATGGAGCAGCTGAAGGAGGGAAGTGTCGTCACAGTCCGCTTTTATAAGCCCAGAAAGGCACTTGCCTATGTGAAGGAAAACCCGAATTGTATCAGTTACTACAATGTCCGCAGCTATAATATGGATTTGCGGAAGGGAACGATCACAATCGGAAACGAGCTCTATAACATCAGTGGACATGTTGTCGTCGTGTCTGATGGCAGGGAGACAGACATGATGGAAGTCAACCAGATGGACGTGCTCAGCGTGTGGGGCTATAAAAATATGATCTATGGCGTAAACGTCGAGAAAGGTCATGGTTATCTTCGCCTTCAGAATGAAGATTACTTTGTAGATGGCTGGATTGATGTCGGGGACAGTGTAATCAGGAAAGTGGCGCAGGACATGCTGTTGGTTGTCCCGGAGGGGACGCATACAGTCACTATCAGCAACAAGGGCAGCAGTGCCACGCAGGAGATCACATTTGCCAGAAATGAGGAGATGGCGTGGGACTTGGGGGACGTTGAGATTACGGTAGTCCAGAAGGGGACAGTGATCTTTACACTGAATCCGGTCACGGCGAAAGTGTTTATCGACGGCAGGGAGGTCAATGTGTCCAGACCTGTTGAGATTGAGTATGGACTTCACCAGATGCGCATCACGGCAGATGGATACGATACAGTAGCGCAGTATATCAGGGTGGCGGAGCCGTCCGCAAACATCGCTGTGGAGCTCGAGAAAAGTGAGGAGGAGACAACAGAAGAGGCAAGTGATGCAAATCGTGAGACTTCATCAGAAAAAACGTCAGAAAAATCCTCAGACGAAGATGAGGACGACGAAGAGGAAGAGGAGGGGACGACCAGCAAGAAGTATCAGACGAAGTCCGCAGACGAAGATGAGGAGAAAAAGAACTCTGTCGCGTCCTCCACGGGCAAATACAAAGTATATATCGATGCGCCGGACGGTGTTGAAGCGTATCTGGACGGAAGTTATATTGGGATAACACCTATTAGTTTCAACAAAGTTGCAGGGAGTTACGTGGTGACACTCAGGAAGTCTGGATATCAGACAAGGAGTTATACATTGCAGATCGATGCGGAAGAAAAGGACGTAAATTACTCCTTTACAGATCTCATTAAGCTGGAAGAATAGTGAAAATGTGGGAATTTTACCAAAACCTATAAAAAGCAGCAAATTTTAGGCTTTTTTCCTTGACAAACAGGCGCTTTTCGCCTATAAATAGATATAGGCGTCAAAACGGCGCGGGGTAATATTATTTACAGAGATATATAGGAGGAGTTCACAATGAACAAAACAGAATTAGTTGCCGCTATGGCTGAACAGGCAGACATGACAAAAAAGGACGCTGAGAAGGCACTTACTGCTTTCACGGAGGTTGTTGCTAAGGAATTAAAGAAGGGCGAGAAGATTCAGTTGGTAGGCTTTGGTACATTTGAGGTAGCTGACAGGGCAGCCAGAAAAGGAATAAATCCTAAGACAAAAGAGGAAATTGAGATCGGAGCTTCCAAGGCACCGAAGTTCAAACCAGGCAAGGCATTAAAGGACGAGGTAAACAGATAATTGTTTTCAAAACGAATTCTTTCAGACAACCGATGAGGCGCACTTCATCGGTTGTTATCATTTACGCTTTTTTGGCAGTATGGAGGTAGTGTAATGAGACTGGATAAATTTTTAAAGGTATCGCGCATCATCAAGCGGCGTACCGTGGCAAACGAGGCATGCGACGCGGGGCGCGTACTTATCAATGACAAGCCTGCCAAGGCATCGACGAATGTCAAGGTGGGAGATATCCTGACAATTCAGTTTGGCAATAAGGAGACGAAGGTGGAAATCCTCGATGTACAGGAGACGGTCAAAAAGGATGACGCAAAAGAGCTTTTCCGATACATATAGCTATTGTGCCCCTCATATAATATAGGGAGCACTTGTATGAGGAGAAGGGCGTATTCTTTATGGAAAGCAGGGAGAGCAGGAACGGAAGTAGTGGAAATGGTGGTGTCGGGATAGGGAGGCACCGATTCAGCATGGAACAGCGTGGGGATTGTAAGATTACCGGTGTGGTAGAAGTCCATTCCTTTGATGAGAATACTATCCTGATGGAAACGGTGGATGGAATGCTTACCATCAAGGGCACGAACCTCCATGTAGGGCGGCTTAATCTGGAGAAAGGCGAGGCGGACGTGGACGGCACAGTGGATTCACTGGTCTATTCTGACAAGAACACTCTGGCAAAAAAAGGAGAAGGGCTGCTCACACGCCTGTTTAGTTGATGAGTGGAGAGATTGTAAAGGAGTGGCATTTCTGGCTGGTATCGATTGCGACAGGTGCATTTATGGCATTTGTGTACGATGTGGTCAGACTGTTCCGCCGGTTGATCAGACATGGCAGATTTGCGGTCGACCTTGAGGATATCCTGTACTGGACAGCCTGCTTTGGACTCAGCTTCACGCTGCTGTACTATGGAAATAATGGTGTGATCCGTTTTGCGGCAGTGTTTGGGGCGGCAGTCGGAATGCTTGTCTATGTAGTGACAGTGGGACGTTTTTTTGTGCGGGTAAGCTTTTTTATCATTGATAAGACAATTGGTGCCCTGTTTCGGCTGATTCGGAAAATTATCCAGAAAATATTTAAGATTCTGAAGCCAATCAAATGTTTTGTTGTAAAAATTTACTATAAATCAAAACGTTTCTTTATAAGTTTACTGCAAAAAATACGGTTGACGTGCACTTCAAATCGTCATAAAATGAAAGTACATAAACATAAAGGGGCAAAAAACAAAAAGGGGGAGATGGCGGATGGCCGAAAAGACGGCAGGGGGAAACCGAAACGCACAAAGACCAGCAAGAAAAAACCGTCAAAAGACACCAGAGTTTCTCCGCGCCAGAAATGAGAACCGTCTGGGAATGATCATTGCCCTGCTTGCCATTTCGATCATGACTGGCGTAGTCGGAGTTAATTCCATTTCCCTAAAGCAGAAAGAGAAAGCATACGCTGCCAGGGAGCAGGAGCTTATGCAGCAGATTGCTATGGAGGAAGCACGTGCGAAAGAACTTGAAGAGTTTGCCACATATACCAAGACTAAAAAGTACGCGGAGGAAGTGGCAAAGGATAAGTTGGGGCTTGTGTATGAAAATGAGATTATATTTCAGGAGATTGACTAATCAGAACGATGCGCCGTTATATGGCTAAGGAACAGTTCCTTTGCCTTATAGCGGTGTTTTGCGATTATTGTCAATAAAAAATTGTGATGCAGTGCACAGGTTTGACAAAAAATGATAGTTCCCCAATCTATAATGGTTATTGTGAAATATAAAATTTCACCATCCTGATTTAAGGAGTTAGTGAATGAATTATATTAGAGGGGGACATACACAATGTTAAAGGTAAGAACATTAAAGGCTTTTAGAGAAGCAGAAAATAAATCGGGTATCATAGAAGGATATCTGTTTAACGGATATAGCAAGAGAAAGTTATACTGTCTGTCGGAGACATATGAGGAGCTTGCAAGGCTCTACCGCGGTATACCGCAGGCAGACAAGACCTGTGGGGACAGGAAAGATCTGCTTTACAGGAAACAGCTTCAGGAGACAAAGGAGGTCTTTGCAAATCATCTTGACGAGATATCAAATGCATTTGCAGATGTGGCAGATACGGTTGTCCATATAAGCCTGCCGATGGAACACAAGAGAAAGACATTGATTCATTATCTGAAGAGACAAGGAATCATTGTCCGGGAACTGGTGTTTATTGAGGGCGGCGCTGCAGGGAGCTATGAGTCTGCCCCGGATGGCCGCTGTGGGAACCAAATCAGCATTGAGGCACGCGCAATCGGCAGGCATACGGTGTCGGCAAGTGTGTTGGGTGAGTTTTTGTCTGCTTTTTTTGGCAGAAGGCTGGTTCCGTCTGCAGAGAGTGCGCTGGTGATCGGGAGAGGGTACAATACATTTATCTATGAGGACGAGCCAAGATATACCATCTTGAGTGCCGTTTCAAGGGCAGTCAAGGAGGATGAGAAGATTTCCGGTGACAATTTTTCGCTGGAGGAATATAATCAGAGTCAGGTGGTTGTGATGCTTGCAGACGGCATGGGAAGCGGGGAGCTGGCTTGCAGGGACAGTCAGGCAGTCATTGAGTTTATGGAACGGTTTCTGGAGGCCGGGTTTCAGAAGGAAAAAGCATTCTCGATGGTCAATGGGGCGATCGCCGCACAGAATGGCTGCTGCAATCTCACGACGCTTGATGTCTGTGCGGTCAATCTGCTGACTGGGGAGGCTGAGTTTGTCAAGGCTGGCGCTGCGGCAAGCTATATCAAACGGGGGAACTGGGTGGAGGAAGTGGACGCGGACACGTTACCGCTTGGGAGTATGGATGAACTGTGTCCCATCACGCAGAGTATCAGACTTGCGGATACGGACATGCTGATCATGATCTCCGATGGGATTTCTGATGCCATCGAAAATGAGGCCGTGGGCAGACTGCGGGAGATTATTTCAAGGAGCCCTATACAAAACCCAAAAGAAATGGCCGATTATCTTCTGCGCTATGCAATCAACAGCCAGGGAGGCCACATACGGGATGATATGACCGTTCTCACCTGCTGTGTTAGGCGGCGGATTGGAGTATGAAGCGGAAAAATGCGAGTTAGAGGAGATATGAATGGTTGACAAGGTTTTACAGTATGTCAAAGAGCATCATATGATCGAGACGGGAGACTGCATTGTAGCGGGGGTGTCTGGAGGTGCAGACTCCGTCTGTCTTCTGCTGATGCTGCTCGAGATCAGAAAGGCGATACCAATTGAAATCCGTGTGGTTCATGTCAATCATCTGATTCGGGCAGATGCGGGGACGGATGCGGATTATGTCCAAAGATTATGCCTTGCACAGGAGCTTCCCTTTACACTGGTGGAGGAGGATGTAGAGACAGTGGCGCACAGGCTTCACATTTCAACAGAGGAAGCTGGACGAAATGTGCGCTATAGTGCATTTGAGAAAGAATTGGGAGCGAAAAAGGGCAGAATTGCGATCGCTCACAACAAAAATGACAGTTGCGAAACCTTTTTATTTCATTTGTTCCGTGGGACTTCACTGAGAGGGCTGACAGGGATTTTGCCGGTGCGTGATAGGATTATTCGGCCTTTGCTGTGTCTTTCGAGAGACGAGATTGAGTCATATTTGCGGGAAAGAAATGTTTCATACTGCATAGATAGCACTAATTTGGAGGATAATTATTCAAGGAACATCATACGTCATCACATACTCGATACAGCTGTGCGCTCGATCAGTCCTGCATCAGTCAGTCATATCAGTGATGCATGTGAGCGGGTGAACGAAGCATATGATTTGATTGCGGACATCACAAAGCAGGGTTTTGAAACCTGTATAACTATGACATCAAAAACCATTCATATTGATCAGGAAAAATTTCAGCAGCTTCACAAGACAATACAGGGATATGTAGTAATGGAGGCGCTTGCACAGGCTGCTGCGAGCAGAAAAGATCTGGAAGCTGTCCATGTAAGGCAGGTTCAGAAATTGATGGACAGCCAATGCGGGAGAACGATTCAGCTCCCGTATCAGCTGCGGGCGAGGCGTGATTATACAGGTATCTGCATCTACAAGGAGCCCGACAGGCTGACGCAGGAGATTGTCCTGTCGGAAATTGCGCTCTCGCAGGAGGAGACAAAAGCGCTGATGGCGGGAAGAGAGCTTGTGATTTTGATAGGAGAGCATCAGAAAATCAGGGCAAAATTGATTTATTTGGAAAATTGTGGCATTGATTTTAAAAATATTCCGCAAAAAAAGTATACGAAATGGTTTGATTATGGTAAAATAAAAAGAAATATCGTTATAAGAACCCGCAGGCCGGGCGATTATCTAACGGTAAATTCTATGAATCAGAAGAAAAATCTAAAAGCATATTTTATTGATCAAAAAATACCGCAGGAGGAGCGCGACCAGTTCTGTCTTGTGACGGACGGGAGCCATGTAATCTGGATTGTGGGGGAACGCATCAGCAATTATTACAAGGTTAGTGAAGACACAAGGACTATATTAACGCTTACCTTTGAAGAGGTTGCCTTCGAAGAGGCTGCCTTCGAGGAAGCTGCCTTCGAGGAGGAAGTGCAGCAGCCAGATGCGGAATGATAATGCACATTCCGGACTTTGAGAAGTTCGTCATGCGGGAAAGAAAACAAAGGAGGACTCAAATATGGCTGAGAGGATCAGAGTCATGTTGACGGAGGAAGAGGTAGACGCAAGGATAAAGGAGATCGGTGAGCAGATCAGCCGCGACTATGCGGGCAGGCAGGTTCATTTGGTGTGTGTGCTCAAAGGCGGCAGCTTTTTTATGTGTGAGCTGGCAAAGCGGATCACGGTACCAGTGTCGCTTGATTTTATGTCAGTGTCAAGCTATGGCGGCGATACTAAGTCGAGCGGGGTGGTCAAGATTGTGAAGGATCTTGACGAGCCCCTGAAAGATAAGGATGTCATCGTTGTTGAGGATATCGTGGATTCTGGAAGGACACTGAGCTATCTGATGGAACTGCTGGGGCAGCGCGAACCAGGCAGCATGAGGCTCTGTACACTGCTTGACAAACCTGATAGGCGTGTTGTCGATGTGAAGGTGGATTATACAGGCTTTGAGATACCAGATGAATTTGTCGTGGGTTATGGCCTTGACTATGACCAGCGGTATAGGAATCTTCCATATATTGGCGTGGTTGAGTTTGACTGATTCTTAATCGTTATAGGACTAGAAGGAGACAGAAATTGGGAAAAGGTGCAAAAGGAATTAATTTAACGTTTATTTTTATACTGGTGTTGGTACTGGTGCTAATCTGGGCGAGCACAAACAGCAGCAGCGGCGGCTCCTATACGATGGCGCAGTTTGTGTCCGAGATGGAGGAAGGACTTGTCGTGGATGTGGAAATCCATCCGAATGCACAGGTTCCGACAGGTATGCTGCGTATTACATTGAAAGATAACCAGCAGAGAACGCTCTATGTGTCTGATGTCGTTGAGGCGCAGGAGGTCGTAAAGAGCTATAACATAGAGCCGATTGTGAGGGATGTGCCGCAGGAGAACTGGTTTATCACAGAGCTGCTTCCGCTGTTGATGCTGCTTGTTGTGGTGGTATTTATGTTCAGCATGATGAATGCCCAGAATTCCGGAAACAGCGGCGGCAAGATGATGAATTTCGGAAAGAGCAGGGCGCGTCTTATGACAGGCGGTGAAGTCACATTGAAGGATGTGGCGGGACTTAAGGAGGAGAAAGAGGATCTTGAGGAGATCGTGGATTTTCTGAAAGATCCCGGAAAATATACAAAGGTCGGTGCAAGAATCCCGAAAGGTGTGCTTCTGGAGGGTGCGCCTGGTACTGGTAAGACATTGCTTGCAAAAGCGATCGCGGGCGAGGCAAATGTGCCGTTTTTCTCGATATCAGGTTCTGATTTCGTGGAGATGTTTGTCGGTGTCGGTGCGTCGAGAGTGCGCGATCTGTTTGCTGAGGCGAAGAAAAATGCGCCATGTATCGTCTTTATCGATGAGATCGACGCAGTAGCAAGACGGCGCGGTACTGGTATGGGCGGTGGTCATGATGAGCGCGAGCAGACTTTGAATCAGATGCTTGTGGAGATGGATGGATTTGGCACGAACGAGGGAATCATTGTGATGGCGGCGACGAACCGCGTCGATATCCTTGATCCTGCAATTCTGCGTCCGGGGCGCTTTGACAGGAAGATTACAGTGGCGCCGCCAGATGTGGGCGGCAGAGAAGAAATCCTCAATGTGCATGCGAAGAATAAGCCGCTTTCCGAGGATGTGAACCTAAAACAGGTAGCGCAGACAACGGCAGGATTTACCGGTGCAGACCTCGAAAATCTCCTGAATGAGTCGGCGATTCTTGCCGCGAAGGAGAATCGTGTTTTCATCAAGCAGGACGATATCAAGAAGGCATTTATTAAAGTTGGCATCGGCGCGGAGAAGAAGAGCCGTATTATAACAGAAAAGGAAAAGAAAATAACGGCATACCACGAGGCAGGACATGCGATCCTGTTCCACGTGCTCCCGGATGTGGGACCAGTCTATACAGTGTCGATCATACCGACGGGACTTGGCGCTGCGGGCTACACCATGCCGCTTCCTGAGCGGGATGATATGTTCAACACCAAGGGGCGGATGCTGCAGGATATCATGGTTTCGCTTGGTGGGCGTATCGCGGAGGAAATCATTTTTGATGATGTGACGACCGGCGCTTCAAGCGATATCAAGAAAGCGACCAAAGTGGCGAGGGCAATGGTGACAAAGTACGGTTTTTCGGACAATATTGGTGTCATCAATTATGACGAGGATGACAACGAAGTGTTTATCGGCCGCGACCTGGCACACACCAGAAGCCACTCCGAGGCAGTTGCGAGTGAGATTGATGTCGAGGTAAAGGCGATCGTGGACGACTGCTACAAGAAGGCAAAGGATATTATTATGAAAAATGAGGGTGTGCTTCATGCCTGTGCGGAGCTTCTGTTAGAGAAGGAGAAGATTGGCAGGGAAGAGTTTGAAGCGCTGTTTGCATAGGGATATTTGTGAATAAAATATGTGTAAGGAAGATAGCCATCTGCGGTGAAAGCAGGTGGCTGTTTTGCTAAGGAGCTGTAAAGAAATAACATGTGCAACTTGCGCAGGATATTTCTTCGAGGGTGCATGTCAAAAAACGTAGGCGTAGCGGGCTACGCTGAGGCTTTTTGATATGTGCAATCGGAGAAATAGACAAGTCAAGGTGCATAAGTTATTTTTTTACAGTTCCTAAGTATAGGTTGTTGAGCAGGGAAGATTAGTGTATTATATAGGTAGTGATGGGTTAAAAGTGTATTTTTAAGATGACAGAGTGGAGGGAATAGAGGGTGGCAAGATATTTCAATACAGAAGGTGCATGCATGCAGGACAAACATTATATGGTAAGGCTTGACCATAGGTTGAAAAAAATAAAGGAAGATTATGTGGATGCGGGTAGTTACTTTGTCATCAATAAGGGGCGTCAGTACGGGAAAACGACGACATTGCAGGCTTTGGCAAAATATTTAAGTGATGCGTATATTGTTTTGTCGCTAGATTTTCAACTGTTAGGAACAGAAGATTTTACAGACGAAATGACATTTTCCCGTTCTCTTGTGGAGTACATCTCAAGAAAATTAAAAAAGATAGATGGAGGAACGATAGACTTACAAAGTCCGGTACTGAATAACACAGATTATGGCTTAAAAGAATTGTTTGTTGCGCTGAGCAATATGTGCGAAAGCAGCCCGCGGCCTATGGTATTAATTATTGATGAAGTTGACAGTGCGGGCAATAATCAGGTATTTATTGACTTTCTGGCACAGCTAAGGGGATATTATCTGGAGCGGGAAGAAACATCAATTTTTCATTCTGTGGTTCTTGCGGGGGTTTATGATATCAAAAATCTGAAATTAAAATTTCGTTCAGAAACAGAGCATCAGTATAACAGTCCATGGAATATTGCGGCAAAATTTGACATTGATATGGACTTTTCCGTGAATCAGATTGCTGCAATGCTCGGAGAATACGAGGACGATTATCATACAGGAATGAATACGCAGACAGTGGCGGAGAAAATCTATGCGTACACATCGGGATATCCGGTGCTTGTCTCTTCTATATGTAAATGCATTGACGAAAAGCTCCTTGGTGAGAGCAGTTTTGAGGAAGGAAGCGCAGTATGGTCAGTAGACGGTGTGGCTGAGGCTGTAAAAAATATTTTGAAAGAAAGTACACCGCTCTGTGCTAGTATGGTTATACAGCTGGAGATTTTTAAAGACTTGAATGACATGATAGCGGACATTTTGTAGCAGGGAAGACGGAGACCGGTTGG
>CAMWLV010000088.1 GCA_947175175.1 uncultured Lachnospiraceae bacterium | reverse complement strand
TAATTCCTGCCTTCCATGATGCGGTGAATGACACGTACATCCTTGCCGTTTGCAATGACCATGTCCGCACCGGAATAAGTTGCAATCCTGGCTGCTGTAAGCTTTGTCTCCATGCCGCCAGTTCCGACACTGCTTCCTGTTGATGCCTTCCCCATGCTGAGCAGTTCATCCGTTATGCTGTCAACCTTTGCGATAAACCGTGCATCGGGATTCTGTCTTGGATCATCTGTGTACAGCCCATCGATATCTGAGAGCAGAATCAGCAGATCTGCACCGACCAGTGCCGTGACGATCGCCGAGAGCGTATCATTGTCTCCGATGACATCCTCCACCTCAAAGGTTGAAATCGTATCATTTTCATTCACGACAGGAATCACTTCCATGGCAAGCAGCTCGTTAAATGTATTCTGTGCATTTGTTCTATTCAAATCTGCCTCGATCGTATTTCTGGTCAATAAGATCTGTGCAGCCTGATGACTGTACTCTGAGAAAATCCTCTGATATGTGGTCATGAGCCTTGCCTGTCCTATCGCTGCACATGCCTGCTTTTGTGCAATGGAAAGAGGCGGCTTGATATGAAGCGCTTTTCTACCGCATCCAATTGCACCTGATGTCACTAAGATCACATCTTTGCCCTGATTTCTGATATTGCAGAGTTCCCTAACCAGAATGTCCATCTTGGTATAGTCGAGATCCCCTGTCTCAGGGTGCTGCAACGACGAAGAACCTATCTTCACAACAATCCTTTTCTTGTCCTTTAATTTCGCACGTAACTCTTCCACTGTCTTTTGCCTCCGTATTTCGTTTTCTTTTCCATAATATTTTAATTCTATTTTCCCAAGAAGTCCAGCACATTTAAATGGAATCTGCCCTACACGGCTTAAACTGCACTGCAATCTGCTCTGCAACACGTATCCCGTCCATTGCGGCAGAAGTAATCCCTCCTGCATAGCCTGCACCCTCGCCGCAGGGATACAGTCCTCGCACCATTGGACACTGCAGTGTATCATCACGATAGATTCTAATCGGTGAGGAGGTTCTGCTCTCGATTCCGGCAAGGATTGTCTCATCACCTGCAAAGTCCGGAATTGTGTGAGAAAACTGCTCCATTCCTTCCTGAAATGCTTTTTCGCATTCTGATGGCAGCAGCCCTCTGATATTTGTCCATTTATATTCCCCTTTGATACATGGTTTGTTATAACTAACTGCATTATTTTCAGCAGAGGACACATTCTTCACAAAATCATGATAATACTGTACTGGAATACTGCCTTTCCCCAGCTTATATGCCTTTTCTTCAAGCTGTCTCTGAAATGCAACACCTGCAAGTGGTCCATCTGAACCATAATCCTCTGGTGTGACCTGCACGATAATGGCACTGTTTGCATGACTGCTGCCCCTGTCCGAATAACTCATTCCATTGACTGCAATCCGTCCGGGTTCGCTGGAAGCATTGACCACATATCCTCCTGGACACATACAGAACGAATACACGCCGCGACCTGTGCTGGTCTGCGCCGTCAGCTTGTATGGAGCTGCAGGCAGCTTATTTCCATGTTCTTTGCCATACATACATTCATTAATCAGGCTTTGTGGGTGCTCCACCCGCATACCGACTGCAAACGCCTTTGCCTCCATAGGAATCTTAATCTGATTCAAATATGTAAAGGTATCTCTGGCACTGTGCCCAATTGCCAGTACTGCCTGTGTCGCCGGAATCAATTCGCTGTCATTTACCTCAACACCAGCTAAAACACCATCTCTGATCTGAAGTCCTGTAACTTTTGCTCCAAAACGAACTTCCCCGCCATTTTTTATGATGTCCTTTCGCATGTTCTGCACAACTTTTTTCAGGATGTCTGTCCCAATATGCGGCTTGCTTTCATATAAAATCTGTTCTGGTGCCCCAAACTCCACAAAAATCCGAAGCACTTCTCTATTTCTTCCGTATTTATCCTTCACCAATGTATTGAGCTTCCCGTCGGAGAACGTACCTGCCCCGCCCTCACCGAACTGTACGTTGGATTCCGGATTCAGACTGCCGCCATTCCAATATGCCTCTACATCCTTTGTTCTGGCATCTATGTCAACCCCCCGCTCCAATATAACAGGTTTATAACCATGCCGCGCAAGCATATAACCGCAAAAAAGCCCCGCCGGTCCCATACCGATTATGACAGGTCCCTGTGTCAGCCTGTTTTCACCCGTTGCTGGAAACTGATATTTTTTTTGTGTATACAATGCGATATTGTTATTATGACAATGCTTTACCGTCTTTTCTTCTAATCTTTTGTCTATCAGTGTGACGCCCAGAGTATAGACCTGAAAGAGCTGCGGCTTTTTCCGCGCATCAATTGAATGTTTTAAAATCATGATATCTGACACATCTGTCATATTGACGCCTAATGTTTTTGCCGCCTTTTTTCTAAGCACATCTTTACTGTCAAACATGTCCTTTAATTCCAGTCCCTTGCCAGACTTGTCAAATTTCATTTCTATTTTCATCTGCTGTATCGTTATCATACCCTATCCCCCTGCAAAGCTGCATCTGTTCCGGCAATCGCACCGGTCGCCCACGCCCACTGCAGATTGTATCCGCCGCATATGCCATCACAGTCCAAAAGCTCCCCAACGATATATATGTTGGAACACTTGCGTGACATAAAGTTTTCATTGACCTCACCAAGCGGAATACCGCCACAGCACACTTGCGCATTTTCAAACGAATTGGGTGCTGTAATCCTCACTCTGAAATCTGCAAGCATTCTGATACAGTCTCTAAGCTTTCTGCTGTCCGTCTGACCAACCGTCGCCCCTGATGCGATTCCGTTCTGCCTGCAAATGACAGCTGCCACCTTTTTATGTACCAGCCCTGACAAAAATTCTTCCACTGTCTTATACGAAAAATCTTTTATATTATCATCCATACTTTTATCCAAAATCACATGGTCAGCTTCCTCTATATACGAAATGAAATTAATCCCTGCCTCACACCGCTTCCCCTCATAAATTGCACGCGATGCCAGCCTGCTGAATTGAAAAACCGGAATGCCGGAAATCCCATAATCCGTCAGCTGCAGCTCTCCTTCCTCGCTAGCAGCCTCCTTGCCGTCAATCAAAAGACGAACCCTGCTCTGCGCCCTGACTCCAGAAAGCGCCTTGAAAAAAGAACCCTCACATTTGAGCTGCACTAACGCCGGAAGCGGCTCAACGATGCTGTGGCCCAGCCTTTTTGCAAGTTCATATCCAGAGCCGTCAGAACCTGAAACCGAAGCCGCTTTTCCGCCTGCTGCAAGAATGAATTGATCATATTCTATTTCCTCTTTTTTTAATCTCATCTTGTTATCTTGTTTTTTCTGTTCATTATCCACACGGATATACTGTGTCACACTGATCGTTCCGCCGCCTGTCTTTGCTGGTCTGACCGCCGTGATTTCGCAGTCTGTCCGTATCCTCACACCAAGCCTGACACAAGCACTCCGCAGCACATCAAGCACAATTGATGCCTGTTCCGATACTGGATACACACCGCCGTCTTTCTTCTCTTTCGTATATAAACCTAGTCCCTTGAAAAAATCCCTCGTCCTTATCGCGTCGAATCTGACAAGGGTGTCATAAATTCTGCCAAGGGAATCTTCGTCGCTGCTGTAATATTTGCCCCGCACGTCACTCATATTCGTCAGATTGCATCTACCGTTCCCTGTCATGAGGATCTTCCTGCCTACCCTGTCCTTATGCTCAATTATCGTGACTTTAGCGCCATTTTCTGCCGCAAATACTGCCGCCACAAGACCACTTGCTCCGCCGCCTGCCACAACAACCCTGTTTGTCATTGCCATTCATCCTTTCGTATTCGAACATGTTTCCATTTCAAGAACTGTAGGACTCTATAAAATGATATACCTGCAGTTCACTGTCCATAAACTTGCCATTTTTCAGCTCATACCTTACATCTGCCGGGAGATCCTCAACCCGCAGCCCTGTTCTGAAATATAATGTTGTTTTGTCATGCTCATACACACACACCTCACCGTTGACCTCCATGATATAAAATCCAGTTGTCTCCTGTGTCGTATCATATATTCGAAGCACCTTGATCCTCTCCGCCGAAAAAAGTTCCAGATGCTGTGATTTAAACCCTTTTTGTTTTTCTGATAGTGTCGGTGCCAGACTGTCTTGTGCGAGAATCCCCTCAAGTTCCGTTCTATTTAAGCCAATATATTTTGCGGGAAGCTTTACCACCTCTACACTCATAGAACCGTCCTTCTTGTCAATATTCTCATAAATGCAGATTGTGTCACTGGTTGTGATCACATTCATTTTCTGCACCTGATAAATCTCTTCCGCCGTTTTCGGCGCTTGGTCATCCAGCTCAGATGGCTTGTTGGGATCTGACTGATTTTGCTCCACGCGGTTTCCCTCGTTTGGAAAACCATCCATGGTATGCCTTTTCCACATCAAAACTACCACCAATACCGAAATCAGGGTTAATACAAAAAATAAGCCAATCTTATATCTCTTCTCCATCATCAGCCTCCTCGTCAAATTGGAACACTTTGGCATCTTTGATATAGTATCAGCTTATTTTTACTTTTTATTCATAATTTTCCCTGGAACTGGTCACGGTTCCATCACATCAGTCGAAACTTCCTCGCAATTGTCAGTATGGTTCTGCCACCAGGCATACTCCTCAAATCACGCTCATTAATACCTTTTAACAAAATCAGTACCACAAAATACACGATCGCACCGACACCGATTCCCACAAACACTGTCACCACATTGCCGGCAGCCTTGGAAAGCAGCATGTTCAAAAGTCCGATCACAATCCCCATCACAGCAGATGCAATTGCGGGAATGGCAAAGGTGCGCATCAGCTCCTGGTTGTATCTCAGATATTTACGCATTGCTAAGGCGTTCAAAACACATACAATCGCCGCAAATAAAATATTTGCCCAGATCACTGCATTAATTCCCATTCCAAACTGAAGCGCTGCATACAGTACTATGACATGAATTACAAGCGAAATCGCGGCGTTCCGTACAGGAACTTTCATTCTGTTGATACCCTGAAGCACACCATTGGTCAGTGTCGATACGGCAAAGAATACAACCGATACAGAACCAATATGAAGCATTTCGACCGCCATGTCAACCTCGCCCTTAAACAGCATGGATATAATCGGTCTTGCCAGTACCGCAAGACCCACTGCACTTGGAAATGCGACAATCATCGTAAAGCGCATTGCCTGTCCTATTTTCTCCTTTGCGCGTGCATACTCCTCACGCACCATCAACTGTGTCAGTACTGGAACGATAGAAGCGCACATTGCATTTGCCAAAGCAATCGGAACATTAACAAGCACTTTGTATTTCCCAGTGTATACCCCCCAGATATTTGTCTTGACATCGCCAAGACCTTTCTGTATCATAATAGAACCATATATTTTGGTGTCAATCACATCACTTATATTATAGACAGTAGTACTCATAAGAACGGGCACGATCGTCAGGATGATCAGCTTAAAAATCTGCGTATAGCTGTCAACCCTTCCATTTGCGTCCCGCGCACTGCGCTTTTTCGTCCCTTTTCTGTACAACATATATACAAAGGCAAGAAAAACCAGACCAACTACAGAACCAAGCACTGGTCCAATGGACGCCCCCGCCGCGCCGTACGCCGGTGCAAAATCTTCATTGTGGAGAATTTCCCCGACCTTTTCCCCATAACGATACAGAATATACGTTCCTGCGATACTACCAATTAGCACGAATATCTGTTCTAGTATCTGTGAGACAGCCGTCGGCATCATTGTCCCAAGTCCCTGAAAATATCCCCGGAACACACCCATGACTGACACTGTCAGCAGCGCTGGTCCCAGAACCTTGAGTGCCATAGCTCCCATCGGCTCCTCCATGACATACTCTGCAAGAAAATCGCCCAAAAATTCACAGACAAGAAATGTGACACCCCCCATTGTCAGAGCAAAAACCATCGCGCACTGAAATACCCTCTGCGCGCTCTTGTACTGCCGCTTGCTGATCTTGGAGGACACAGCCTTCGACACTGCGAGCGGAAGACTGTAGCAGGAGATGATCAACATGATCGAATACACCGAATATGCTGCAGCATAATATCCGTTTCCCTTGTCGCCAAAGATGTGCTGCATAGGAAACCGTCTTGCTATCCCTATAATTCTGGAAAGTATCCCTGCCATCGCAAGAATTCCTCCCTGAACAATAAAATTAGACTTAGACTTCTTTTTCTTCATTTAACTGCTCCTTGCTCGTCTCTCGTTATACCCAGCCTGTCCAATATTTCCTCCTGCTTTCGCTCCATCATTTCTGCCTCCATAGGCTCCATATGGTCATAGCCCAGCAGATGGAGCATACTGTGCGCGACCAGAAAAGCATATTCCCGTATGAGCGAATGTCCATACTCCTCCGACTGCTCGTACACCTTATCAACCGATATCACAATATCACCAAGACACAGTTCCCCGTTCTCAGGATCAAAGTAGTCTTCTATATTATCCTCTATCATTGAAAAATCAGCTGGATTTTCATAGTCCACATTCGGAAATGACAACACATCTGTTGGACGGTCTATCCCGCGATGCTGCTTATTCAACTCATGAATCCCCTCATTGTCTGTGAGAAGTACATTCACTGACACCTCATAGGGACAGTTCTCGTAATCCAGTGCCTCTACAATTACTTTTCCTGCCACTTCCTCCACATCGAAAGGAAGCGTTCTGTCCGTCTCACTCTCTACGTAAAAAGTCATAGTACAATTTTTCTCCTGTATATATTTTCTCTATTCCACCCAGATCTGACAGGGAAATTTCACTGTTATTTAGTACACCGCTCTCAATCTTCCTGCGTATGATCGCAGTTGCAATCTTTTCATAGCCCTTGGACAAACTGCGCTCCTCCCCCCTTTTCAATCAAATACATAATGGAGGACACCACGCAGTCTGCAAGATATACTGCCACTGTCTCGCGCATTTTCATCGGTTGTGATTTGTAATTATATTCCTGCAGAAGCCGGACTGCCTCTGGTGGAAATTTATTCTCCTGACAGATTTCTTCCAAAGATTTATTATGCTTTTTGCACTCTAATACGATAATCCTGTGATAATATCCTCCATTTTTTGCCACATCGACATCCATATGCAGCTGTCTTGCCGTCTTCTCCGCAAAATATGCCGTATGTATGGCATTGTAATATGTCTGCTTGTCCTCCTCCTTGTACTTGGCAAGCAATACATACTCCTGATCATTGATACGCAGGTATCTTCCCTTCTCCTGATCAATAACAACTGCACAATAAAACCGCAAAACCACCAGCATCAATATAAATGTGACAAATACATTCATAATCGGAATGACGAGTTCATCCGTCGTCAGTGTCCCATGCTTTTGAAAAATCACTTTTGCCGCAATCTCGATCACATAGACAATCACTGCAACTGACATTGGCACTCCCGTCTTATAATCATCATCAAGCCGCTCAAAGAGCACAGCAAAAAGTGTTCCTGTAAGAAAGTACAACAAAAACGTAAGAATATCTGCGGAGGCAAAATATGCACATACACACATTAGTCCCGCATAAGCGATTAATCCAGTAACTGTATTGGAAAATAACGTCAATGCAAGTGCGAATACAGGCAGGATCGGCAGCAGACATGCCGCCGTTCCCATCAAAAACGTAAGTACAAAACAGAATAAATGTCCTCCGTTATCATAGTGAAGTGCCTGAAATACATTCGATCGAAAAAACGAAAATAACGTCATGCCAAAACATGCCGTGACGATAATGAGCAGCATAAAGATATCCCGAAAGGATTTTTCATACAAATACGCAGAGATATCAACTGCTGGTATCGATATGATAAGCATTGCAAATGCAAGAAGTACTTTCTGCCAGGCAGCCTCTTCTTTTTTCTTCATATGTTCTATTTCCTTTGTTTTAATTATGCGGTCGTGTGCATCACTCTTTGCACGCTTTATCTCCGGAATGGTGTACTATTTCTTCTCGGACGCGATTCATTTTTGCGGACGCTCTTCGCCTGATTATTATTCAATCGGCTCTCATAATCCTCATATGCCTTGACAATCTTCTGTACAAGAGGATGTCGAACAACATCACGGCTTGTCATCCTGACAAACGCAATATCACTGATTTTGCCGAGCACCTTCTCCGCGACATCAAGTCCAGACTGTGTCCCGACTGCCAGATCCTTCTGCGAGGCATCTCCAGTCACAATCACCTTAGAGCCAAACCCGATACGCGTCAGAAACATCTTCATCTGTGCCGGTGTTGTGTTCTGCGCTTCATCTAATATGATATAAGCGTTGTCAAGTGTCCGCCCGCGCATATAGGCAAGCGGTGCCACCTCGATCAACCCCTTTTCCATATTTTTCTGAAAGCTTTCTGCCCCCATGATCTGATACAGTGCATCATACAGAGGTCTCAGATAAGGATCCACCTTGCTCTGCAGATCTCCAGGCAGAAAGCCAAGTTTTTCTCCCGCTTCGATAGCAGGGCGCGTTAAGATAATGCGCTCCACCTCATGATTTTTAAAAGCTGTGATCGCCATTGCCATCGCAAGATACGTCTTTCCTGTACCCGCTGGCCCTAGTCCAAACACGATCATCTTATCCCTGATGGCATCAATATATTTCTTCTGCCCCAGCGTCTTGGGCTTAATAGGCTTTCCTGATATCGTATGACAGATACACTCTGAATCAATTTCCAAAAGTGCATCCTCATCCCCCTCTCTGGAAAGTTCCAACGCATAGGATACATTCTGCTCCTGTATTCTGTTACCCCTTCTGGAAAGCTCCACCAGATCTTTGATCAGCTTCGCTGCCTTGTTAACTGCTGCCTGTTCCCCACTGATGCGCACTTCCCCGTTTCGGTCTGTTATGATAACATGCAAATCGTCCTCAATCTGTTTGATATACGCATCATGACTTCCAAAAAGATTCTGCATATGCTCTGCTTCGATCTGCATTCCAATCTGATAATCTTCCAATGTACCATTACTCCTTCATCTAATTTGTCTCATTTTCCTGAGCAGTGTTCACCGGTATATCCGCTGTCTCACCCGTCTGCTTTACCACCAGTAAACTTCCAAATAATTCCATTCCTTTACTACTATTTACCATTTTAACATTTTTTTCAACAATTTGTACCCCTTTTTGCTCTAAACCTAAAATAAATTTTTCGAAACTTTCAGATAACTTGTTTTTCATCTCCTCTTCTGTATAGGTAAAGTACTTTATGTAATATTCTTTTCTGTCAATACTTCCATAATATACCGGAAGATAAATATTATCAAGTAAAACTACCTGATGTTTTTCCACTGCTGTCTCATATAAATTCTCTTTTTCCTTCTTCAAGATATTCTGCTCAATAAAATCCCATACTGGCATCCCGTCTATATGATAACCACCTATCTCTGCAAAACCCATCTTGACATGATCGCCAGTATAGACCATAACGGGGTATCCACTGTTGATCACACATTTATACTCAATTGGTGTCCTGATGTAGATGTCAGCGTCCGCATCATAAATCTGAAAATTGACAATGCTCTTGCTCTCATCATACACCGGAACTCCGCCCGCAACAAGTATCTGTCCTTTCTCAACCCTGTCGCCGGCTTTTACTTTAGGAACACCGTTTCTTGTCACGATGGAAGTGATCGTCCCGGCTTCATTGGCAATAATATTCGTACCTCTTGTCGTGATCTGCACAGGCTCCGACTTCTCATTCTCCTTGACCTCTATAAAAAGCTTTGTCCCCTCAAAATAAATCGATGTCCACGTCACATTCTGAAAAGTCTCCCTGAGTTTTTTCTCCTTCTCTTCACAGTTAATGCTGCTTTTCTTCATTCCATAACGAATTGATTCCCGCTCCAGGAAATCCGACAGCTCATCATCACTCACCTGAAGATTGCCGATATACTCGATCGCCCAGACATAATCCGTCACATAATTCAGCAGTGCCAGACAGATGATCACCCCTGCAAAAAAAATAATCCTTTTCTTGATAAAAGGAAAATAAAAAGGCAGTCCTTTCTTTTTGACCACATGTGCTTTTGTACCTGTTTTCTTCAACAAAGGAGGCATTTTAAAGAAATCAGCGGCATATGCCTCGCACATACAGATATCCTTTTCATTTTCTTTCGCTTTCCTGATCCCCCACAAATCAATATCATGCATCCTGCACATATTGAAAAAGCGTTCCAGATAATCCCCATCAACCTTGATGACCAGAAACCCTCTGACAAAGCGTATCCATCCATTCTGCAAAAGCTTTACCTCAAACTTCCCAGGAACTGATGACAGACAGTTCCTTAAACTGTCATCAGTTCCTTATCACCTTTACTTCCTTGATCTGACCTGATATTTTCATGTCCTCATTCGAATAGTATTCTATCATCAGACAATCCCCACAGACACAATATTTCATATCATTACCTTTGATCAAAATATTATGACAAGTATAAGATATGATTCCCTTAAAGTTCTCGACGAAAAGCTCTGATGCACCCACCATATGAAATAAAGTGGCATTCAACACCATATCCTTTGGCAGTGAAAATGTATCTGCAAAACGCTCCCCTGCGCTCATCATATCCTGTTTGAAAATATCGTGATATTTTGATACATTATGTCTACTCATATCAGCACCCAAAAATGAAGTATAGGTTTTCTATACTTCATTCTATGTCTTTTATTCAATTACTATTCCCTTGATGAGCGGCTTTTTTTCCACAGGATTCCTGTCAATCGTGTACGCCTGCAGAAATCTCTCCTTTGCTGCATCAAGTTTCGTCTGGTCATTTGCATAGATTGTGGCGAGGGAATCCCCCTTCTTTACCGCATCACCCACTTTTTTATGCAATACAAGACCGACGGAAAGATCAATCTCACTCTCCTTCGTCTCGCGTCCCCCGCCTAATATTAAGGAACAGATGCCAATCTCGTCACACACGATTTTCTGGATATAACCGTCTGTGGGAGATTCGATTTCCTGTGCGATCGATGCCTGCGGAAGCCTTTCCGGGTGATACACAAGCTCTTGGTCTCCTCCTTGCGCCTCGATGAACTCTGCAAGTTTATCCAGTGCGCTGCCGTTCTCGATGACTTCTGCCAAAACCTTCCCTGCTTCCTCTTTTGTCGCTGCCTTGCCGCCTGCCACAAGCATGTAGGAGCCCAGCGTCATGCAAAGCTCAACAAAATCTTCTGGTCCATTGCCATTTAATGTATCAATTGCCTCCCTCACTTCCAGTGCATTACCGACTGCATATCCCAATGGCTGGTCCATATCGGACACTACCGCGATTGTCTTTCTGCCTGCACCGTTTCCGATTCTGACCATCTCGTGTGCGAGCGCAAAGGAGTCCTCCTCTGTCTTCATAAAAGCTCCGCTTCCAGTCTTGACATCTAATACAATCGCATCCGCGCCCGCTGCAAGTTTCTTACTCATGATAGACGACGCGATCAGGGACATATTATCGACCGTGGCGGTCACATCCCGCAATGCGTATAATTTCTTGTCAGCTGGTGCCAAGTCCGCCGTCTGCCCCATGAGCGCGATTCCGATGCGGTTGACATTAGATTTAAACTGTTGTTCTGAAATCGCTGTAGAAAAACCAGAAAAACTCTCTAATTTGTCAATTGTACCGCCCGTGTGTCCCAGACCGCGTCCGCTCATCTTGGCAACGGTGACACCCGCCGCTGCCACCATCGGCGCGAGTGCCAGAGAAGTCTTATCTCCCACACCGCCCGTGGAATGCTTATCCACCTTCATGCCACGGATATCGCTCAAATCCAGCATGTCCCCGCTTTTTGCCATCTCCATGGTGAGCGCAAGTGTCTCGTCCTCATTCATCCCCTGAAAATAAACCGCCATCATCATCGCTGACATCTGGTAATCAGGAATCTCCCCCTTTGTATATCCCTCCACCATAAAATGAATTTCCTCGTCACTCAGAGTTCCACCATTGCGCTTTTTCATAATCAGATCATACATTATCATTAAAATTCCACCTTTCTATTTGATCTTCTCATTTTTCAAAGCTTCTTCTTTAAATTCATTGAAAATGCCTTATTTTGTTTGTACCCATTACCACACCTAAATTCCAAATCTTGTGCTGCAACGCAGTTTCCCGTACTGACAAATGCATGGAAAAACACACTGCAAAATACACAGACAGCAGAATAGCCATACTATATTTTTTCCATTTTTGTTTTTTTCAAAAGTATGTTTAACTTTTCACCGTAAAAATCGGTTCCATTCGAGCCACTGGCGCTGCCATATCATGTGTTGTATGCACTGCAATGACTTCGTCGATATCTTTATAGGCATATGGAGCCTCTGCCCGAATTGTCTCCTCCCATTTTCTGAGAACATCAGTTCTGCCCTTTAAATCATTTCGGGCTGGGTCAATCGGTGTAATGACATGGAACTTTTCCATAAACTGGCAAAATGCTTCATCATTGCCCTTGATTGCATCGCCGCGGGATTTCTTCCGCCCAGCACCGTGACTCGCACTCCAAAGGGAATCCGGATTTCCCAACCCACGAAGCAGGTAGCTGGAACTGCCCATAGAACCGGGTATCATCACCGGCTCGCCATAATAGGCAAACTCTGTGCCCTCCATCTCCGCACAGCCGCCGGCGCAGCAGGCTCCCTTTCGGTGAATATAGTAATCCTCACCGTCCATTTGCCTTTTCCAGATATAATTATGTGGTGCATCATATAAAAGCTCCATATCACACGCACCCAGCACATCAGTAAAGACATCCTGGATCATAAACCCGAGAAACAGACGATTGGCAAAACCAAAATTCGCCGCGTTTCCAGACGCTGACCAGAAACGTTTCCATGCATCTGGAGCAGCCCCCGTCTCTGGTATAGGATAGATTTTATTCTCAGGGTGCACCAGTCCCGTCGGGTAAATATCCTGACAGATCTGACGGTTCAGCAGACCACTGTGATGACCGATTGTCAGAGAGCCTGTATGAAGCATCACCACGACAGCTCCTTTTTTAATATTCCATGCGTTGGCAGTCTGTCCATCATAAATCTCGGCAACCCGCTGTACTTCCAGAAAATGATTTCCGCCGCCGATTGTTCCGATTTGGTCATCATATGCAAGTTGTTCATAACTGCCAATAAAATCCTCCAATCCTTCCGTATCATCAGTCTTCAAGCTCCCTCGAAATACAATGCGGTTCAGCCATTTCTCCTGAATCCCAGAATCATAATACCGCCACAAACCGCTCTTTTTACTGTCCTTATGCGTCTCCAACAGCCCTTCAAGACCATAACGCAGCAATGCCTGCCGCTGTCTTCCTGTCATCGGAATCTGCCTGCCGCCTTCAAAAAAGATATGGCGAATCTTCTTTGTCAATTCTGGAAGCTTTTCCTGGATTTTTTCCTCGGATAAGTTTGTCGTATAAAACCGCATGCCACAGTTGATATCATTCCCCATTGCCTGCGGAACTGCAAAGCCTTTTGTCATCATCACTGTTCCGATTGGAATACCTGCGCCTTTATGGAAATCCGGCGTCAGGATTATTTTCTCAATCCGCGGTTCATCTGCCTGAAAATAACCTGACACTGCTGAAAGCCTTTCCAATGTTTCTTCCAACGCTGTCATCTGGTGTAACTCTGCCATTGCATTCTTATCCGGCGCGGCATCCTCTGGCAGATAACAGGATATCGCATTCTTTCTGTCTTTCCATTCTATTTTATGAAACATAAAATTCCCTTTCCTGTCTTTTCATGTACACGCCAATGCAGATGAAATATGCCACTGGGGTGACGCATCGGCGATGCGCGAGTAGGAGAAAAGCTTTTCCACTACATTCTAATATATACCGATTCCATATGCCCCTCCAGCGCTTCCTGTCTCAGCTGAATACCGCCGAACGAACCACTGCTTTGCCACTTCATTTATTGTTGACATATCTGTCAGTTTTTCACAGTCATAAACAGCAAGATCCAACAGCTTTTGTCCCTCTGGGAAATGTGGCAGACTGGTCAGCTCTGGCAGACTGTGCAGTGTCACTTTCTGCAAAGCGGGCATGTTTTCGAGAAAATCCAGACGATTAATGTCTGTAATCTTCACAAGCTGAATCTCCTGCAAAGTTTTCATCCATTTCTATACTTTTTTGCCCGATTTACAACCTGCTCAGCTGCAAATCGATATCTGCCTCCAGCTTGTTCATTTCGCTCTCCTTATGGGCAGCAATATAGATATAATCATCATCACCCTCACGGAAGCAGACCACACCGCGTTCTGGATTGACGAACACAGCCATTTTACCCTCCACCAGAAAATGAAAGAACTTGCCAAGCAGTTCCCGATTCTCTGGTGTGTCTTCCATGTCACACTCCGCAGCCTGTGGCAGAAACTCCAACGCATTCATAGCCAGCAGATTCAACAAGGCCTCCTCCAGATTTAACCCCCAGCAATCCTGTCGTCCCTCGCCCCAGTCCAGCCACGGTTCTCCAGTCTGGATATCCAGATACATTGTCCAAACGCCCTGATTCTCTATTGCCAACAAAAGACTGCCCTTCTTTAATGCTTCCGCGATATCCTCTCCAAAATTGCTGTTTTTCGGATTCAGATCCTTGGGCATGAGAACCGTGTGCATGGAATCAGTCATCAGTCTGCCGCCTTTGCCGAAACGCAGATAAAACTCCCGCAGGGCATCGGGAAATCTGATGCCCAGACGCGCCTCCGCCTTCTCAATTTCGTCCAGTGGCAGAGCAAGTGTTCGCTTACCAAGCAAAGTCTGAGACATCTCCTCCAGCTTTTCCACGAAGGTCACCGGAGCCGTGGACTGGATAAATGTAGCTGGATCTATGATCTTCTTTCTCTCTCGACGTTTCCACTCGATATTCCAGAACTCCGCAAGCTTCTCCAGTTCCGCCAAAGTTTGACTGTAAACCAGCACCTTGCATTGCTCCCCGTCAGAATACCGCACCAGCAAGCTTCGCTCTGGGTTGCAGAGATATTCCAATCCGATGGGAAACACGCTCTTTAACGCGACACAGTCCAACCGTTTCGCCAAAGTCTCGTAACGGGACAACTTCCCCTCTTTCTTTACCGGCACCTGAACCCACACACAATTTGGCATCTCCTGGCTAAGAATCTCCCCGATCAGACGTAACAGAGCAGTCCCCAAAGTCTGAAATTGGGACTGAGCCCCCCAATAACACCACTTTCTCCAGGACTTTCGATCCAAATGACTATCGCAGAAAGCGCAGCAGTACAAACCATTGAAGAAGTCTTTTTCATACGATTGTTCTTTAAAAAGGGCATAATCCATTTCCTTGTTCTCACAAAAAATCAGGTAATCAACTATCTTTCCCCCACATTTCTGTGGCTCCAGTTCCAGCTCGTCTATTGACAAAATACCCAGTTGGTGCAGTCGTTCCTCACCGCCAATAACCTCGTACATGGCGATCAATTCTTCTGGAAGGAAATCGTAAGCACGCAGCCGATCGATCGCCTCCTGACCAGGGTTCCTGTCCGTCCAGTCCAAACCAAATACCGCGCGGCACATTGCCCGCAGATCATTTTTGAACTGCTCCTCTGGATTGTCCACTTCACTGTAGTTCTTTTGTTCCATTAAATGTCCTCCTTAAAATAAACTCTCAAAACCTATCATGTTCCATTACCACATACACTCGACTTCCTCATGCAGATCAGTGCTTCCTTTGCCATCCAGAATTTCCTTTCTCAATGCCTCAAATTCTTCCATTGTTATTTTTTCATCTCGATAAGTAAAATCACTGTTTTCATCATATTGACCATCAGGAGAATCCCAATATGCTGCCCCGAACCCAAATTCGTCTACAACATTTCCGTCACCATCGTACTTCGTCAGCCAGTACGACTGCCGTCCCACATGCGTAGTATCACTATGCACGATCCACACTGCATTATCATAATTCGTATAAAACAGAACTCCTGCCGTCCCTTCCCCTTTTGCCAGCACATATACCTTTCCGTCTCTTGCATCCAAATACCTCCCTCCATAGGGACCCTTCATAATCTGTTCGTTTTCGCCGTCATTATCCAGATCGATCCGCTCTCCGACAGAATAACTAAAATAATCCGTCTCATCCTCAGGCTGCTGTCCCAGCAGGATAACGGATTCTTCATGGTCATACTTTGTCTCAAAATAGATGTCTTCATAGGACTCACCCACAAACGGTTCAAACTGAATGATCCATTTCCCATCATCATAAAATGCCGGAATCTCACCTGCAAGAAATGCATCAAGCAATTTTTCTGACTCGCATTTTACCGTGAGAGCCAATTCAACAGTTGCGAATGCGGCTCCCTCATTCTTTTTCCCTCATCCCATCAATAAAAGCATCAAACCCAATAAGACTATTTTGATAAAACACGTGTTTTTCATATTTCTTACTCACCATCCAAAAATTTCTTTTCCCAATGCCTCATATTCTTCCATTGATATTTTTTTATCGCGAAAAGTAAAATCACTGTTTTCATCATATTGGCTAATAGGGGAATCCCAATATTCCGCACTGAACTGAAATTCGTCTACAATATTCCCATCGCCATCGTATCTCGTTAACCAGTACATCTGCCTTCCCACATGTGTGATATCACAATGCACGATCCACACGGCATCATCATAATATGTAAAAAACAGCTCTCCGGTTGTCCCCTCCCCTTCTGCGAACACATATACTTTTCCGTTTCTTGCATCCAAATATTTCCCTCCGTAGGGGCCATTTATAATCTGTTCGTTCTCACCATCATTATCCAAATCAACCCGTTCCCCAACAGAATAGACACTATAATCCTCCTCATCAATCCACAGCAGGTCATACACCCAAAAAGAACTTTCTTTATTTCCATCATCATAAATTGCTGGAATTTCGCCGGCAAGAAATGCATCCAGCAACTCTTCTGATTCAAGTCCTGCCGCGAAATCCAGCCCCGTTCTTCCCAACATTGTTTCCCCATAAATGCTTTCATATCCTGTCAATAACTGCATCCAGATGAATAACATTATTTTTATAAAATGCACATTCCCCACCTCCTCGTGCCTGACTCTTTCATTCAGTTCTTTTGGTAATTTTATTAACAGAGTACACTGCACTGCCTCTCCCACAATTCATATGCCTTTTCCCATGTAGAAACCGAAAAAGGCCGTTGATCATCTCCTATTTCTGCTGCATACTTTTCTACAAATCCCAGAAAGAAAAACAGATGCTCTCTTTTTGTTCTTAGGAACTGCAGAAAAATTACCGCTCAAAGTTTGAAGCCTTTTATGATGTATGACCATCCATGAT
>CAMWLV010000087.1 GCA_947175175.1 uncultured Lachnospiraceae bacterium | reverse complement strand
CTCAAAAACAATGATATTCACCCATATCTACCTAATCACCCTGATAGTTCTGTAAGATAATCATATCCGTTTTTGTTGAAATTTGCATAAGCCATAATAATTCCTCCTTAAATTTGTCAACTGACAGAAGTGGGTAAAAAATCGCCAGTTTTGTCTCTTGGGGTATGCTGCTCAAATCACTTGTTGTGACACGACAGATTTCCTATAATTACAATATAGAAAAACGGTTTGTTTGTCAAATTTTACTGGGACGGTTTTTAGCGGATTGGCTCTAAGATTAAAAAAGGCGAGCAAACGAAGGAAAGGAGGGAAGTAGATATCAATGAAAAAGGCAGTCAGTCAGTCAGGGGCAACTCACTCACACAGGAACCCTCATTAAGGTTTAGCGTTTGAGATGTCGTTTAAGACTATTGATTGCCATTTCGGACGAAGGGAGGGAAGTAGATATCAATGAAAAAGGCAGTCAGTCAGGGGCAACTCACTCACACAGGAACCCTCATTAAGGTTTTGAGTTGAGCTGTTATTTAGAAGTTTCTTGATTGCTGTTTCAATTGAGTGAACATCGTAAGCAGAAAATTATGTAACTGCAGTTTTTAGAAAAATGGAAATGGGGGAAATACAGTGAATCCAGAAATTAGAAAGCTTTATGAGAATAGCGATATGGGCAGAGCTGAGGAAGGTTCCGGCTTAACAAAGAAGAAGAAAAAGGGAGAAGGTGGAAAAAAAGGTAGCAAAAAACGTATGAAATATGGATTCAAGTCGCTTTCGAAACAGATGAAAAAGATGAACAAGCAGCAAAAGACAATTAGGAGAGCGTTTGAAACTTTCGCGGCTTCCGAAACGAAGACAGTGGAGGGAGCAAAGAAAGTTGAGCAGGTGGAGCATGGTGAGAATATGGGGAAGGGCGTTTCTGCGGAGAAATCGTTTTGGGGGAAACTTGGTGACGCTATAATCAAGGCTGTCCCGACCATTCTGGCTACAGTTGTGACTTCAATCTGCAGTTTCTTTTTTAAAAGGAAGCAGGGAAATGATAATTTCCGACAGCATTGGGCAATGGCATAAACGAGAGAAGAGTTTTATGTTTGGCCCTTATGGTCAGTGAGGGGTATGGGGAGGCGGCTAGCTAGCGGTCGCTTCCTCTATAGAATAAAAAATTTTTCTTTCGTTCATTCATTCATCCCTTTTAATTGGTATATATGGTTACAGATTTGATTTCTATGGACATAGAGTCATTTTTCAAATGAATGAACGAATGGATGTATGAGGAGGAGGATTGTGGGATTAAAAAACTAACCAGAAAAATCGAGAACCACTATGCACATCATAAGGTAAATATCAGTCTGGCATTGGTGTCGGATGTTGAGAGTAGTGAACGTTTGATTTTTCGATTTAAGATTAAGTCTGGTACAAAAGTAGAGATGATTTTTTCGTGTGCACCTGATATCAAGGCAGCAATGCAGATTCCCTTGTTCCATCCATTTCGTGATGGAGAGGGTATTTATTTAGCGGTTTCAGAGAGGGGGGGTTAAGGAAAACAGCCTATACAAAATGTTGACAAGTCAGACATTTTGTACAAGCACGGACATACTGCCGCTTGCCTTGGGGTACGACATAATGGGGAGGATGGTTTTTGATGACTTGGCTAAAATGCCTCACATCATGTATGCTGGAACGACCCGTTCTGGCAAAAGTAGTGGACTTATATGCTTGATTTTGAGTCTGATAACAAAACAGCCTGTGAAGAAGGTTAATTTAATCATTTTTGATACAGGTACAAGCGAGATGGGACTGTTTAATGGTATTCCGCATTTGTCCCATTCAGTTGTGGAGGATGTCCCGACAGGTATCTATGTAATTGGAAAGCTTGTGGAAGAAATGGGGTATCGAAAAAAACTTGATCATAGTCAATTACAGACGCAGCCAGCTATAATATGTATCATCGATGAATTTATTTCCTTTATAGACTATGCAGGCGATAAGAAGCAAAGGGATCGAGTTACGAATGCCATATCAGATCTTTTGCGTCGTGGTCGTCATGTTAAGATCCACATGGTTCTGGCAGCTCAAAATCCTACAAAAGATAACATAAAGGTAGATATCAGCAATATATCTTCACGTGTTGCATTTCGGTGTGCCAAGTTTCAGAACTCTACCACGATATTTAGTGTAGGTGGTGCCGAGAAGCTAACAGAGGAAGGAGCAGCGTTATATCTATCAAGAAAGGATTCTGAGCCAAGATACTTACAGGGAGCATATATGCCTATAGCGGAGGTTGAGAAACTAATAGCTTGCGTGAAACTGATTGATTACGATCTTAGCAATAAATTCATTATACCAGAACTGGAGACAGAACAACTATTGAGCCAGGAAACTGTAACTTTGGATTGCTCGCTAACTGAGGATAACAGTAAGGAGGAACTGGCAGAGATTATCATATGGACATTGAGTCTCGACAAAGTATCTGCAAGGTTGATTACGGGGCGGTTTCCTATGGGGAACAGGGTTTACGGAATAATGGATGAACTGTATGAGATGGGTATCATATCTGAAAAAAATGCCAAGCAGCCACGAAAAGTCCTTTCGCAGTCCGTTGAAGATTTATTGCCTGAAACAGTTCGCTTTTTGGAACAACACGGATATGACATGGAGTATATCGAGAGTATTTTCAAAGCTAAAGGGGAATATACGAGAGCCGCTACTGTGGCTCCGCATATCCTTCCATAATAATTATATATTCTTCATTAAGATATGAGGCACCATAAGTATTCTATGGTTTTCATAGGGAGCTGGATATACACAGATAAATTTGTATGTGTTGTATACATATGCGGAAAGGAGTGATTAAAATGAATGAGGAAAAATCTATAATAGAGGACAGGGGAAGTTCTAAGGGCGAACGTGTCCCGATTTATCAGAAGCTGGCGTTAACAATTCGTGAAGCTGCGGAGTACAGCAATATTGGGATCAATAAAATTGATGCCATGCTCAAACAGCCCAACTGTCCTTTTGTGCTCTATATTGGAACGCGAAAGCTGGTTAAGAGGAAAGAATTTGAACGATATATCAGCGAAAAAGTTGCGATATAGCATGTCAAAATAGCTAATTGTTTCAAAATACTGTTGAAGAGAGAGGGTCCGATATGATATAATATCTATCTGTGTTGGACTCTTTTTCTTTACTGAAAGGAGTTCGTGATATGGGTAAGGATTTAAAAGGAAGAGAATGCGGAAAGGGTATCTGCCAGAGAAAGGACGGAAAATATTCGGCGCGTTATTGTGCTAAAGATGGCAGCCGTCGGGAAAAACACTTTGATACGCTGCCAGAAGCGAGAAACTGGCTTGCTGATTCGCAGTATGAGGACAGGCACAATACGGCAGTATTGGCAACGGATGTCACAGTGGATGGCTGGTTTGAATATTGGATGGAGAACCTTATTTGTGGTCTTGCGCCGAATACCAGACGTAATTACAGGGAGCGTTATGTCCAGAATATCCAGCCTGTTATTGGGAGCATGCTGATGTCAGATGTGAAGCCGATGCACTGTAAAGTAGTTTTGAACCGTATGGAATCAGGATATGCCGGATCTACCATCAAACAAACTTACATTACGATGGGGACTGTGTTCCGGGCAGCCGTGAGCAATGATATTATCCCAAAGCATCCAATGGACGGTGTGAGGTATACGAAACCTGTCCGAGCCGTAAGTGATATCCATTTTCTTACGGTTGATGAGCAGGGCAAGTTTCTCGAAGCCGCCAAACGCTCACACAATTATCGTCAGTATGCGCTGTTGCTGGAAACAGGACTTCGGACATCAGAGATGATCGGGCTTACTTGGGACTCCATCAATTGGAAGAATCATACCCTGACTGTCAGTAAGACGTTGGAATACAGGCATCAGACACACATATGGAGGGCTGAACCGCCGAAGACGTTTCATAGTTACCACACCATTCCATTGACGGATAAGGCGTATCAGATTCTCAAGGATTGCTATGATGAGCGCGATTCCAGAAAGGAATCGGAGACATTATCAAATGGCTTGGAATATATGGATCGGATGACTGGTGAAACAAAATATCTCTTTATGAAGGATTTGGTTTTCATAAATTTTCGTACGGGGGAGCCGACAAAAAACAGTTCGTATGATACGCACCTGTATAAGCTGTGTGATGAGGCGGGGATAGGGAGGTTTTGCATGCACGCCCTTCGGCATACATATGCCACCCGTGCTATCGAGGCTGGTATGCAGCCTAAAGTTCTTCAGAAGCTCCTCGGGCATGCGAGCATTAAAACTACCATGGATCGCTATGTGCATGTTACTGATGATGCGATGACACAGGCTGTCCGCCAGTTCGAATCGAAACGTGCCATATGAAGCACCGTGTGAAATTACATATATTTATACCAGATTGGTGCGGGATTGGTGCGATAAAAAATATGGATTTTCAGAAAACGCATAAAATCAAGGTTTTTAAGGAGGATATACATAGATATGAAATTAGGGATTGTCGGACTCCCGAATGTAGGAAAGAGTACATTATTTAATTCATTGACAAAGGCAGGTGCAGAATCGGCGAACTATCCGTTTTGTACGATCGATCCGAATGTGGGTGTTGTGACCGTGCCAGATGAACGGATTAAGCTTCTTGGTGAGCTTTATCATACCAAGAAAGTGACGCCAGCAGTGATCGAGTTTGTCGATATTGCAGGACTTGTGAAAGGCGCCTCAAAGGGTGAGGGACTTGGCAACCAGTTTCTGGCAAATATCCGCGAGGTTGATGCGATTGTTCATGTGGTGAGGTGTTTTGAGGATTCCAATATCGTCCATGTTGACGGCAGCATCAATCCGTTAAGGGATATAGAGACAATTAACTTAGAGCTTATTTTTTCTGATATTGAGATCCTGGAAAGACGTATCGCAAAAGTGTCAAGAGGTGCAAAAAATGACAAGGCTCAGGCAAAGGAACTCGCTCTTGCCGAGCGCATCAAGGCACATTTGGAGGAAGGGAAGCTGGCAAAGAGTTTTGTGACAGAGGATGATGAGGAAATCGTATGGCGAAATGGATACAATCTTCTGACAGATAAGCCAGTCATCTTTGCGGCAAATGTCGCGGAAGATGACCTTGCAAATGACGGTTCGGACAATGCGGGAGTCAAGGCAGTCCGTGGGTATGCGGCGTCGGAGGGCTTTGAGGTTTTCGTGATCTGTGCACAGATCGAGCAGGAGATTGCGGAGCTTGACGATGATGAGAAGACAATGTTCCTAGAGGATCTGGGACTAAAAGAGTCTGGATTGGATAAGCTGATCGCGGCGAGCTATCGCCTGTTGGGACTCATTAGTTTCCTTACTGCGGGAGAGGATGAGTGCCGCGCGTGGACGATCAGAGTTGGAACGAAAGCACCGCAGGCTGCTGGGAAGATTCATACGGATTTTGAACGCGGATTTATCCGTGCTGAGGTTGTCAATTATAAGGATTTGCTGGAAAACGGCTCGCTGGCAGCGGCGAGGGATAAGGGACTTGTCGGTCTGGAGGGCAAGGACTATGTGGTAAAAGACGGGGATGTGATTCTTTTCCGGTTTAACGTATAAAGTGATTATTAAAAAAGGTAGGTAAAAGAGATATGCCTGATACAATGGGAGCAAATGATATCGCCTTTCCGCATCTTGGAATTTATCTGGAAAATCTTCCGAAGAGCTTTTCGGTATTTGGCTTTGAGGTTGCATTTTATGGAATGATCATCGGCATTGGTGTCATACTTGGTGTGCTGATGGCAGAACGAATGGCAAAAGCAGAGGGAATGGATACAGATATTATATGGGATTTTGGCATCTATGCGGTCATCTTTTCCGTGATCGGGGCAAGGATTTACTATGTGGTCTTTTCCTGGGATCAGTACAAAAATGATCTGCTGAGTATCTTCAATCTCAGGCGGGGAGGTCTTGCCATATATGGTGCAGTGATCGCAGCATTTACTACGCTCTTTGTATACAGCAGGATAAAGAAGCTCTCTCCTTATCAGATTGGCGATTGTGGTGTCTATGGACTGATCCTCGGACAGATCCTTGGCAGGTGGGGGAACTTTTTCAACAGGGAAGTGTTTGGCGGTTATACGGATTCCCTGTTTGCCATGCGGCTTCCGGTTGATGCAGTGCGCCCGTGGGATATCACACAATCGCAGCTTGACGGTATGGCTTTGATGGGCGATGTGAATTTTATACAGGTGCATCCGACATTCTTGTATGAGAGTGTCTGGAACCTGGGTATCTTGACGATTATGCTTTTATATCACAAGAGGAAAAAGTATCATGGACAGATGTGTCTGTTTTACCTTGGGGGGTATGGCATTGGTCGTTTTGTGATCGAGGGAATCCGGACAGACAGACTTCTGATACCGGGAACACAGATTGCAGTGTCACAGTTGCTAGGATTGATATTGTTTATTGTTTCAATTGTTTTGAATATGATCGCAAGGATTCGTTTATCGAAAACATCAGTTCATACAGGGAAAGGGGACAAGACTCAATGACAAAAGAAAAGATCGAGAAACTGATAACGCAGCTTACCTTGCAGGAGAAGGTGGATATGATCCATGGAAACGGTTTCTTTACGACGAAGGGAGTAGAACGACTGGGCATACCACCATTTAAAACCTCAGACGGACCAAGGGGAGTCAGGAAGGACTTTGAAAACGATGCGTGGAAAGACATCGGCCTCAGCTATGATTATACATCATATCTTCCCTGTAATTCAGCCCTTGCGGCAACATGGAACAGGGCACTTGCCTACTCGGCGGGAAAACTGCTTGGCAAGGAGGCGAGGGGACGCGGCAAGGACATGATCCTGGCGCCAGGAATTAATATCATGCGCACGCCGTTGTGTGGGCGAAGCTTTGAATACATGGGCGAAGATCCATATCTTGTCTCTGAGATGGTCGTGCCATTTGTGCAGGGGGTTGAGGAAAATGACGTCTCAGCGTGTGTCAAGCATTTTGCAGTGAACAATCAGGAGACCAAACGTCTTGACGTGGATGTGGAAGTGAGTGAGCGCGCACTGAGGGAGATCTACCTTCCGGGTTTTGAGGCGGCAGTCAGGAGAGGGAAAGCGAAAGGGATCATGGGTGCATACAATAAACTTCGCGGGGCACACTGCTGCCACCATGATGAATTGCTGAATAAAATCCTGCGCGAAGAGTGGGGGTTTGAGGGAATCACGGTATCTGACTGGGGTGGTGTCCATGATACGAAGGAAGCCCTCTTGAATGGTCTTGACATGGAGATGTCAGTCAACAGTGATTTTGATGCATACTATATGGCAGATCCGCTGATTAAGATGATTGAGGACGGAGAGGTGGATAAAAAGACGGCGTATGCAAAAATAGACGAGAAAGTCCGCCATATTTTGAATGTCATGAACAAACTTCACATGCTCGACGGAGAGCGGTGTGCAGGTGGTTATAATGATTATAATGACAAGGCTGTATTGCGGCAGACGGCGAGAGAGTCCATTGTGCTGTTGAAAAACGATAGGAATATCCTTCCGCTAGACAGGAAAAAGGTCAAGCGGCTGCTGGTAGTCGGCGAAAATGCCAACAGACAGCATGCTTCTGGAGGAGGAAGCGCCGAGATCAAGGCATTGTACGAGATCACGCCGCTCATGGGTATCCAGATGCTTCTGGGTGGAAATACAGAGGTTGTGTATAAACCAGGATATTTTAATGAAGATATCGGAAATATCTGGGCGAACATTGGTGCCAGTGAGAATGGTCAGGCGGACAGTCTCAATCAGGACAGTGGGAGGACACAGGCATCACCGGAGCCAGAGACACAGGCAGCGTCAGAGGAGAAGATAAAACATCAAAAGGAAATGAACGAAAAGTACCTGCAGGAAGCGTTGGAAGCGGCAGGGAACGCTGATGCGGTTGTCTTTGTGGGTGGTCTGACGCACAATTATGATACAGAAGGACAGGATAGGGCAGATATGAAGCTTCCATATGAACAGGATAGGCTGATATCAGAACTTCTGAAGGTGAGACCGGATACAATAGTGACGCTTGTGGCTGGTTCTCCTGTGGATATGAGTGCATGGCGTGATGATGCGTATGCTTTGGTTTATAGCTGGTATGCAGGTATGGAGGGGGGCGTCGCCCTTGCGGAGGTACTGTTCGGGGAGTTTAATCCGTCAGGACGTCTGCCAGAGACGTTCCCAATCAGCGAGAAAGACTGTCCGGCAGTGACACTTGGGGAATTTCCAGGTGGTGACAAGGTAAACTATGGGGAGGACATCTTTGTGGGATACCGATATTATGATACTTACGATATCGCTGCGGCGTTTCCGTTTGGATACGGATTGTCCTACACAGACTTCGTAATGACAGGCATTCGCGCAGAAGTGATTGAGGACACGGAACAGAGTAAAGGAGTGAAGGTGAGCTTTGACATCTCCAATATTGGTGGCCGCGCTGGTGCGACAGTCGCACAGATCTATGTAGCGGACAAGTGTCCAAAGGTCAAAAAGGCGGCAAAAGAGCTGAAGGCATTTGAGAAAATTTATCTCGAGGCTGGTGAGACGCGGGAAGTGACACTCATGCTAGAGCGGGAAGCTTTTACATACTATGACGAGGCAGAGCACTGCTTTAAAGTTGACGCGGGAAGCTACATGCTGCTGCTTGCCAAGAATGCAGAGGAGATTGTGGATATTACAGAGATTGAGTTCGCGGTTTAGGTCATTAGAGAGTCCTTTTTGGGCGTGGTGCATATAATAAATAAATGTACCACACCCAAGGGGGACTTTTTATGGTGACATACAAGGAACTGCGCAAAAAAGAAGTAATCTGTATCAAGGATTGCAGACGGCTTGGACATGTCTGCGATCTGGAGATTGATGAGTGTAAGGGGTGTATCTGCAAGATTATAGTGCCGGGATGCAAGGGATTCTGGTCAATGCTCACAGATGACTCGGTGATTGCCATACCATACAACTGTATCAGGCAGATCGGACCGGATCTGATTCTCGTGGATATATAAAGGAGTGCTGAAAAAGCCTTGTTAGGACGATTTGATTGACATTGGCTGAAACTTAAATTATACTAAATGTATGACGGGGAAACTTGACGATTAAAAAAGAGTACGCTGTAGTAATGTTGTATTGAGAATGCCAATGCCATGGAAATTCAAATGATGAGCAGATAGCGTATTGTAATAATAATGTACTGAGAATGAATCGGAGGAAATAATATGAAATGTCCGTTTTGCAATTATGAAAATACAAGGGTGATTGATTCAAGGCCTGCCGAGGATAACAGCTCCATACGCAGGCGGCGCGTGTGTGATGTGTGCAATAAACGTTTTACCACCTATGAAAAGGTGGAGGCGATTCCCTTGATCATTGTCAAGAAAGACGATAACAGGGAGGCATATGACCGGTTAAAAATTGAGACAGGGGTGCTGCGAGCATGCCATAAGCGTCCGGTCAGCACAGACCGCATTGAATTGCTGGTGGACGAGGTGGAGGCAGATGTATTGAACCGCGGGGAGAAGGAGATCAGCAGCCGCATTATCGGGGAACTGGTCATGAATAAGCTCAAAGACCTTGACGCGGTAGCGTATGTCCGGTTTGCATCGGTGTACAGGGAGTTTAAGGACATTAACACCTTTATGGACGAACTGAAAAAAGTATTGGATAGGTAGGGTGCAAATATAGTACTAATAAAATGAAAAACGCTGTCATGGCGTTTTTTCATTTTGTATACAATAAAAAACAAGATTGTTAAAAAAATGTCTTGCTTTTTTGTTAATATTTTTATAGAATTTAACAGAACACAAAAGATGGTACGTGACAGGTGGCGCGACTGTACTTTGTGTGGCAGTATTACAATTAAATATTAGAAGAATGAAAAGGAGTAAAAGACATGACGAAAAGAGGACAAAAGTTTGTGAAAGTTCTTTTTGCGAGTATGTTGCTTACACTGACTGTTGCACTGGGCGGATGCTCAGGTGATAAGGCGGCTGGAGACTCTACACAGATTGCAGACACGTCTGCCGCAAGCAGCAGCGAGGCAAATACCGCAGCGAATGCTGAGACAAATGCTTCATCGGAAGAGACAGGTGGAGCGAGTGAGACAGAAGCTGGTGACTCACATATCACCATAGGTATTCCACAGGATTTGGACAGTCTGGTTCCTAGCCTGTCACAGGGCGCGGGTACACAGGAAATTCTCTACAATATCTATGAGGGCTTATATAAGCCGGACAGCGAGGGCAATCTGGTTCCTGCAGTAGCAAGTGATTACACAATGTCAGAGGACGGGCTTGTGTATACATTCACATTGCGAGATGGGGTTCAATTCCACAACGGAAATCCTGTCACTGTAGCGGACGTGAAATATTCGATTGAAACCTGCGCCGGTCTTAATGGGGGAGAACCCGTTATATCGGCGTTTTCTAATATCGAGAGCGTGGAGACGCCTGATGACAGCACGATCGTGATCACCTTGGAAAAGTCAAGCAGTTCCTTCATGGCAATCTTAGCAACCGTAGAGGCTGCCATTGTTCCGGCTGATGTGGCTGACCTTCAGACAAATCCGGTTGGAACTGGCCCATACAAATTTGTGTCGCGTTCCCTGCAGGAAAATGTAGTGCTTGAGCGGTTTGACGAGTACTGGGGAGAGAAGGCGCACATCAAGGATATCACACTGAAGGTACTCGCCGATTCGGATTCGATCGTCATGAATCTGCAGGGCGGTGCAGTGGATCTTGTAGCGAGGGTTTCCACAGCGCAGGCAGCGGAACTTGGAGATGAATTTGAGGTGCTTGAGGGAACGATGAACCTGGTGCAGGCGATGTATCTCAACAATGCAGTGGAGCCGTTTGATAATGAGAAGGTTCGTCAGGCATTATGCTATGCAGTCAACAAGCAGGAGATTCTCGACTTTGTGTCAGAGGGAAAAGGAACTCCGGTGGGAAGCAGTATGTTCCCGGCGTTTGGAAAATATTATATTGAGGAGCTCAATGACCTTTACACGACAGACATCGAGAAGGCAAAGGAACTGTTGGCGGATGCAGGATATCCCGATGGGTTCAGCTTTACGATGAAGGTACCGTCTAACTATCAGCAGCATGTGGACACCGCACAGGTTGTCGCAGAGCAGTTGAAACAAATCGGTGTCACTGCCAATATCGAGCTGATTGAGTGGGAGACCTGGCTGAGTGATGTGTATCAGGGACGCGATTTTGAGGCGACGCTTGTCGGTGTGGACGCATCGACACTGACTGCCGGGGCGATGCTGAGTCGTTTCCGTTCTGATGTGCACAACAATTTTGTGAATTTTAGCAATGAGGAGTACGATGCTGCCTATGCAGACGCGCTTGCCGCAGAGGCAGTGATGGATGACGACAAGGCTACAGAGGCTTACAAGAAGTGCGAGACGATCCTTGCCGAGACGGCTGCAAATGTCTATATCCAGGATATGTGTGAGCTGGTAGCTGTCAGGAAAGGCTATACGGGCTATACATTCTATCCGCTGTATATTCAGGATTTTTCAAAGTTAGAAATTCAGTAATCCTGCATAATATACAATGCCGCATAAGTGAATGTGGAGTATGAAATAGTTTATGAGTGAGTGATTCTGATAGTACACTATTGGAGATAAATAGAAAGGAACTGTTGAACAGTTCCTATACAAAAAAGGAGACGAGGACATGAGATACATTGGGAAAAAGCTGGCTGCAATGGTTATCACGCTTTTGTGTATCTCGTTCCTCGTCTATCTTGCTTTTGACATGATACCGGGGGATGCGGCGCTGGCAGCCCTTGGCACAGATGCCACACCGGAAAGTCTGGCGGCACTGCGGGAGCAGCTTGGATTAAACAGACCGTTTCTGGAACGGTATCTGGAATGGCTGGTTCATTTTGTCCGCGGTGATTTCGGTACTTCGTACAAGTATCATATGCCTGTTGCGGACATGATCATGTCCAAGCTTCCGATTACGGTCATTATGGCAATCATTTCTTTTTTTATTATGGTAGTGATCTCACTGCCAATCGGTATCTACACAGCAAGGCATAGTGGAAAAAGGGTAGACCGCATTGTCATGGCGGTTAATCAGATCGTGATGTCGGTGCCCCATTTTTTTATGGGTATTTTGATCACTTATTTCTTTGGGCTGCTCCTAAAGCTCTTCACGCCTGGAGGGTTCGTGTCTTATGAGACGGATTTCGGGGGATTTCTCAAATATATTATTTTTCCATGTATCGCGATCGCACTACCAAAGATAGCGATGTCAGTAAAGATGCTGCGGAGCTCCTGTATCGAAGAAGCGAAAAAAGATTATGTAAGAACCGCATATAGCAAAGGAAATAATACCAACAAGGTTTTATATAGACATGTACTGCGCAATGCCATGATACCTGTGATTACCCTGTGGGGCATGACGCTTGCGGATATGCTTGTGGGCAGCATTGTTATCGAGCAGGTGTTTAATATACCGGGGATAGGGCGCATTCTTTTGACTTCCATATCCTACAGGGATTACCCAGTGGTGGAGGCGATCATTATACTGATTGCTTTTGTCGTGATCGTGACAAATTTTGTTGTCGATGTGATTTACCAGCTGATCGATCCGCGCATCAGCGTTCAGGAATAGGAGGGGAGTATGAAATTAAAATTTCACCATCCTGATTTGAGTGCCTGCCGAAGCGGGCGAATGGGAGTTAGTATGAAAAAGAAAAAGCATTCTCCCAATTTCATACTGGGTCTTGGAATAACAGGCGTTATGCTGTTGTTGATCCTGATTGGTTTTATACATACGCCGTACGACATCACGAAGATGGACAGCACGGCAAAGCTGGCAGCTCCGTCGCCTGCGCACCTGATGGGGTGTGACAATTTTGGCAGGGATATCTTTTCGAGGGTATTAAAAGGCATGGGCAACACGTTTGTGATTGCAACAGCTACAGTGGCGATCGGAACGGTGAGCGGTGTGATTATCGGTGCGTTTACAGGGTACTTCGGGGGCTGGCTTGACGAGGTGCTGATGCGTGTCAATGATGTGGTGTTTGCGTTTCCGAGTATTTTGCTGGCGCTAGTATTTGTCAGTATTTTCGGCACAGGAAAATACAATGTGATCGCGGCGCTTGGCATTGCGTTCATACCAAGCTTTGCGCGGATTGTCAGGGGAGAGTTTATCAAGTACAGGGAGATGGATTATGTGAAAAGTGCAAGGCTTGCAGGCGTGCCCGAGCTGCGCATTATCTTTGTCCATATCCTGCCAAATACTATGCCGGTGCTGATATCCTCGGTTATGATTGGTTTTAACAATGCAGTTCTTGCAGAGGCGGGCATGAGCTATCTCGGAATCGGTGTGCAGCCGCCCAACGCCAGTCTTGGGAGCATGCTGTCGGAGTCGCAGACGTATCTGTTCTCCGCGCCGTGGTATGCAGTGTTTCCGGGACTGATGATCATTTTGATGGTGCTTGGGTTATCGCTTTTGGCAGACCAGGGAAGAAAGGTATAGGTGATATGAAGAGACTGCAGGAATAGAGGAATTTGCAGGGCTTCAAACAGTTTAGACAGGAAAACAACAAATTTATATTGTGATATATAGCAGGGAAACAACTGATTTTCAGATTGTTTCCTTTTTTGCATAATAAATAGGCATCATTTTTATTAAAATCTATTGACAGGGTAAATGTTCTGTGCTATTTTTATACTACGACAATCGTAGCAACGACTGACGTTGCATTGCCTGTCGTAGAAAGGAGTGATCATTTCATGGGCAGTATTAGTAGCGATATCATACGTGGGTACAATGACACGATGATTCTGTATCTGTTATGGGATTCGCCGTCGTATGGATATGAGATCTCGAAACAGATCAAAAGTCTGTCGGAAGAAAAGTATGTGATCAAGGAAACAACACTTTATTCTGCTTTTACGCGGCTGGAAAAAAACGGCTTTGTCGAATCCTTTTCCGAAAATGTTACAATTAGCGGAAAGCGAAGAACATATTACAGGATTACAGAGCAGGGCCGGCAGTATTACCGCGAGAAATGTGCGGAATGGACGTTGACAAAGGAAGTAGTGGAAAAGTTTATTAAGGAGGGCATGCAATAAAATGGAAACGATCAGGAACTATCTGGAAACAATGTTTGCAAAGCTTCCCAATACATTTGAGGTGCAGAAGGCGAAGCAGGAATTAGGGCAGATGATGGAGGACAAATACACAGAACTAATTGGAGATGGAAAGAGCGAGAACGAAGCGGTCGGTATCGTGATTTCCGAGTTCGGGAATCTCGATGAGCTCGCGGAAGAGCTTGGTATCAGAAATGTTGTGATACAAGAGAGCAAGGGAGCAGACAGTGGTATCAGAAATGTTGCGCTTGCAGAGGTCAAAGATTATCTTCACGACAGGACGCGCTCGGCCTATGCTGTTGCGCTCGGTGTGTTTCTGTGCATTATCAGCTGTTGCGGATATCTGATGAATTTTGGCAGGAGCTGGCGCTCTAGGGAGGTCTTTGCAGTTAGTTTTATGCTGTTATCGATTGCGGTTGCTGTTGGTTTATTTCTATTTTCTGGTTTTGTCATGGGAAAATGGAAGTTTCTCAAGGAACAGGCGTGCAATATCGATTTTGCGACAGCGGAATATGTGCATAATCAGAGGGAAAGCTTTCGTGTGACACACGCGATGATGATTACGATCGGTGTCATTTTGTGCATACTGAGTGTGCTGCCAGTTGTTATTATAGACAGTCTATTTGGCTGGAGCCATGGTTTTGGTGTGGTGGGAATGTTTGTGTTTGTCGCAATTGGTGTGTTTCTGTTCGTGGTGGCAGGGAATGTGAATGCGGGTTTTACGGCAATCCTTTCGTTAAACAAACGAGATACCATAGGAGGCTGCTTTGTTCCGTCACAGAAGCAGGTGACTTATAAGAATGAGACAATATCACAGATCATGTCAGTTTACTGGCCGACGGTGACCTGTATCTATCTGAGCTGGAGCTTTCTTAGTTTTGACTGGCACATCACATGGATTGTATGGGTGATTGCGGCGCTGGTGCAGCAGATGATCCGGGCGTTGTAGGGAGGAGACATTAGAATGAAGAGAAGTGTATGGATTACAATTATTTCGATTATTACTGTTTGTTGTGTGATTGGCGGCACATTTTATCACATTTTTAGACATGGAACCGGTTTATTCGGGCACGGGGGAACGACGAGTACAAGCTCAGATTTAGAGGCATTTGATGTGATCAATGTGGATGCGGATTTGATGGACGTGACAATTACAGCGGGGGAGCGTTTTTACCTGAGCTGCGAGTACTCATCTGGAATGGAGCCAGTGTATGAGATCAAGAACGGGACACTCACCATAAAGCAGAGAGCATATAAGAAATGGGGCGTCAACAATGCGGAATGCAGTCTGTCACTGACAATACCAACGCAGGAAATGATGGATTCGATCGATGTGCATACGGCACTGGGAAACATTAAATTAGAAGGGGTATCTGCATCAGAGTGTGAGCTTCTGAGCAATTTAGGAAATTGTACATTGAAAAAATGCAGTTTTGATAAATCCAACATGAATACCAATCTGGGAGAGATTTCTGCGAGTGATACAAGTCTTGGTAAGGCGGAAATAAACAATGATATGGGCGAGATAGAGTTAGATGACTGCAGTTTTGGCAACCTGAGGATTACGGCGGCGATGGGGAGTGTGACAGTTGATGCCGCGCAGGATCTTGACGGATATGATATGGAGCTGGAGGCTGATCTTGGAAGTGTGCATGTCAATAATAGCAATGAGGGGACAAAATATCATCAGAAAGGTGACGCCGGAGAACTTGAAATCAATACAAGTATGGGGAGTATCCAGGTGACATATTGAAGCAGATGTCAGGGGTACTGTTCAGATAGGACTTAGCATTTACTGCTAAGGAACTGTAAAAAAATAACTTATGCACCTTGACTTGTCTATTTCTCCGATTGCACATATCAAAAAGCCTCAGCGTAGCCCGCTACGCCTACGTTTTTTGATATGCACCCTCGAAGAAATATCCTGCGCAAGTTGCACATGTTATTTCTTTACAGTTCCTAAGTCCGTGAGAAAATGTATCGCTGATAGGTAAATATCTATTTGCGAAGCAAATTTTGCATAGATTTTTACTTGTTACTGGAACGGAGTGACAGTAACTGTCAGGGCGCGTATGAAAATCATTTTTCATACGCGCCCTAGATTTTTAACAAGTACTGTGTTAGAATAAAAGGCATATCAGTATGAAAGCGAAGGTTACAGATGGATAATATATTATTAAAAGTAGAGAATCTGAATATAGAGTTTCATGACCATGATGTGCCAGAGCGCGTTGTGAATCATCTGGACTTGGAACTTGCGCAGGGGGAAATTCTTGGTATTGTCGGTGAGTCTGGTTCAGGCAAATCCATGACAGCGATGGCAATCGCAGGACTGCTCCGGCGTCATGATATGGAGATGCAGGGGAAAATCCTATTTGAAGGAAAAGAGCTTCTGCATGCGAATCGCGGGATGCTCCGACAGATTCAGGGGAATGACATTGGCATCGTATTTCAGGAGCCCATGACCTCATTAAACCCAGTAAAGCGCATCGGCTGGCAGGTGGAGGAGAGCCTCCGCATACACAGACCAGAGATGGGAAAAGATGAGCGGTATCAGCGCGTGATCAAAGCGCTTACAGATGTGGAGCTTGAAAATCCGCAGCTTGTATACAAAAAGTATCCGCATGAACTTTCCGGCGGCATGAGGCAGCGCGTGATGATCGCCTCGGCGATGATCTGTGAGCCGAAGCTTCTGATCGCAGATGAGCCAACAACAGCACTTGACGTGACGATACAGCTGCAGATTGTGAAGCTGTTACAGCGGCTTAACAAAGAGAAAAATATGGCGGTATTGTTTATATCCCATGATTTAAGTCTGGTGAAACGTCTGTGCCATCGCATCATTGTGATGCATAATGGAAATATGGTGGAGACAGGAGCAACAGAGGATATCTTTTATCACCCGAAGGAAGATTATACAAAGGAATTAATCAACGCGATACCAAAACTTGAGAAGCATCCTGATTTGAGTGCCAGCTAAGGAACTGTAAAAAAATAACTTATGCACCTTAACTTGTCTATTTCTCCGATTGCACATATCAAAAAGCCTCAGCGTAGCCCGCTACGCCTACGTTTTTTGATATGCACCCTCGAAGAGATATCCTGCGCAAGTTGCACATGTTATTTATTTACAGTTCCTAAAGCGGGCGAATGGGAGTTGGGGTTAACAACGACAGATAGACGAAGCAGATTTGTGAAAAGGATAGGTGATAGTCAATAAACGTGTTGGTGTTACTTTAAAGTGTTACCAACTTAT
>CAMWLV010000086.1 GCA_947175175.1 uncultured Lachnospiraceae bacterium | reverse complement strand
CTAAGATTTCATAACTGCCCCATTGGGGATTGTCGGTCTCCCGTCCTTTTACGCGAATCGGTAAAATACAATCGTGTTGACAATCGGGCAATGGATCGTCAATCACAATCCAGCCTTGTTCATCCAATTCATTTTCAAATTCTTCCATTGCGGTTTCAATGTCATCACTGTAGGAATCGTAGGTGCTGAATAGTGCATTCTTGTCCGTATAATAGTAAGTGTAAACGCCTGTTCCTGGCAGCTCATGGATCATCACTTTATAAACCATTTTAGTTTTATTACATGGATATGGTTCTTTTAAATAACCATACATTCTCATTTTTATACCCCTTGCGTGCTCCGACACGCATACCAATCAATAATTTTAAAGTGACCTTCTTTCACACTTTGCTTTCGCTGTTTTGTGTAAAAATATTCTTTGACTTTGATCATCATTCGATAATACATGACAAATCGCTAAAACCTGCATTTCTCAAAAGCTGTTTCATGCCATCGAGAACCTCTTCCTTGGAATAATTGTGCTGTTTCAAAAAGTCATCTTCCTGCTCACTTAGGTACTGATAAAAAAGGGCAGCAGCGGCAACTTCTTTTTTATTAGCATAATCAATTCCGTCTAATAAAATATTTTCAGCCTCATTCATTTTGCCCTGATCTACCATCGCCTTTAACTCATTTAGCTTTTTGCCGGATATTTCGTATTTATTTTCATTTTCCTGCTCAACAGAGACATATTTTTTTCCGAAAAGCAATGAAAATAATACTCTGACCATCTCCTTAATTACCCTCATGATGTAGTCCTTTTCATACTCAAAGTTCACAGGACAGTTCCTCCTTCTGTGGTAATATAATTGCTCAAGTTTTTCTGTATACTCATGATTGATTCCTCAAATGTAATCCTATCAAATATAGTTAGAACTCGCCTCGCGCTCATGTTTGATCTGTTCAAGCATATATCTGGCATACTCTTTTGCGAGTATATCGTCTAATGGCATGCAGTAATTTGTCTCATATTCTGCCAGTGCATCTGAAATCAAATTCGCATACTTTTCAGAAACATTTTCAAGTCCCCATTTTCCACCTTCCAGTTTTGATAGAATCAGACCTTCCTTACTGTAAGCAAGCACCCGGCACAGATTGAGAATGATATAGGTAGAATTTTCGATCATTTCCTCCTGTGCATTCTCAATATCACCCCAGATGCTGTCAAAATAGTCTGCGCTGCTGACTTCAGAAAAGACTTCGCGAATCGCTTTCCCACAAAGAGCCTTGCCCCTGTGATATACGATGGTAAAATGAGCTGCCAGATCTTTGTCTGTCCCTTTCATCTTTTCAACATAATCTTCAGGATTGGTCCGATACCAGTCTAGGTGGGTTATGGAAAAATGAAGTTCAAAAGGAGTCGGATATACAAACGGTCTGCATATATTCTCCCTGACAATGCTGAGTTCGATTCCCTTTTTGGGAGCCTGTTTATTCAGTTCAATGACCATATCCATATATGCGCGTTTTGTTGTGTTTGAAAGCTCCTCTTTGACAACAATAATAAAGTCAAGGTCGCTCTTTTGACCGTTAAAACAGCCCATCGCAGCAGAACCGTGAAGATAGATACCAACCAGATTTTCGCCTAAAATATTTTGATTTCGGCTTACAAAATCGTCTATTAAATCAGAATATTCATACATAATAAGTTCCCCTTATTTTGCGCATTTCTCCCCAGACGTTATCGCCATAGTTGCTTACCAGAACAGAAATCATACCATTATTCGGATTATACTCTGAGATAAAACTTACACCAGGATCACAGCCCTGAAAATAGGCAAAATCTTTGCCAGCGGGATTATCAATAATCCATAGACCATATCCATAATGACTTTCGTTTGTATTGCCGCCGTCACCGCTCTGTTTGCTGAGCATCTCAGATACCAATGCTCTGGAAATCAGCTTTCCGTCCAATAAATTTGTCCAAAAGCGTAGAATATCCGGCACAGTGATAAATGCGCCGCCAGCGCCAGTGCCCTTCGCATCGACAGAAAAGATATTGGTGCGGAAGTTGTCCGTTTCAGCGCAGTAGATATAGCTGTTGGCGCATTTTGCGGGTAGCCTGTCAAGCTCATAATAACCTGTCGATTTCATGCCGCATATGTCAAAAACACGGAGCTTTAAGTATTGGTCAAATTCCATTCCGGTCACAGCTTCTATGATCATGGCAAGCAGCACATAACCAGAATTGTTGTATTGGAATTTTTCGCCCCGCGGATACATCATTAGCTTATTGATAAACAATGGAAGTAAATCGCGGTTGTGCCTGATTTTGTAATTCGGATAGTCTTTCCACAAATCCTCGTATTCGTCCATGATGCTCTCGTCAAAATAATCTGGAACTCCAGAGGTATGTGTCAAGAGTTGTTTTACGGTAACATCTCTGTCAATGTTGTGCCATTCTAGGTCAAGAAGTTTACCAAGGGTATCATCAAAATGAATTTTTCCCTGTTCAATTAATTGGAGTATTCCAACAGCGACAAAGACTTTTCCAGCAGATGCACTTGCAAAACGGGTGTCAAGTGTATTTGGGATTTCATTTGCCAAGTCGGCATAGCCAGATGTCTTTTCGTAAATCACTTTGTTATTTTGTATGATATAGATATTTCCTCTGAAGTTGTTGTCTAACATTTTTATTTCACCATACCTTTCTTTACTGTATATTATTATGTTTTCGTATACACTTCTCTACAGCTCCGCAAGCATCTGTGCCGGATTTTCAGCCGCCTTTACTTTGTCAAAGGCCTTTACAATCATACCTTCCTCATCGATCAGATAAGTGGTCCGCACCACGCCCATGCTGACTTTCCCATAATTTTTCTTTTCCTGCCACACATCATACGCTTGAATGCAGGAAAGTTCTGTGTCAGAAAGCAGCGTAAACGGAAGCCCATATTTTTCCTCAAATTTTTTGTGCGATAACACACTGTCCTTGCTGACACCCACTACAACAGCGCCCTTCTCCTGAAACTGGGGATACAGGTCCCCGAAGCTGCATGCCTGCTTTGTGCAACCTGCCGTGTTATCTTTTGGATAAAAATATAAAATAACCTTCTTACCCCTGTACTCCTCCAATGTATGAATCTGTCCATTCTGATCCGGCAGTGAAAACGCTGGTGCTTTTGTTCCTGTCTGTAACATTTGATTGACCTCCTCTGGTTTTTCATTTATGTACATCCCTCATCATCCCCGCGGGATTCAATAACGCCTGCAAATCTCTTGATGTCGTCGAAATGATTTTCAATATATCTCTGACTCATAATTAGACAATAGAATTTGATTTTGTCCTTTTTCAAGAAGCTTTTGCGAATGTATCATTAAAATACTATCACAAACATGCTCATATTTCAAATATTCCTTGCCTATCTCCGTCACATTGAGATAAAAATATTTTTTCACCTAATCTGAATAGGTGCAAAGCCAACCGCTTTGTGATATACTTTGCTTAGGAAAACAGGTCCTTATCAGCTCCTAAGGAACTGTATAATAATAAAATGATTTCCACGAGGTATGCCATGAACTACTCCGATATTTTAAAATCTGAATCCTACAACTTCCTACAGTCTGACGAGCACCTTGGCAAGCATATAATCCTGTTGGGGCTAGCCGGAAGCTATTCCTATGGCACAAACAATGAAAACAGCGATATCGATGTCCGCGGCGTCACCCTGAACAGAAAATCTGACCTGATCGGGCTGACAAGTTTTGAGCAATATGTGGACACGCAGACCGATACAACGATCTACAGCTTCATGAAAATGATCACACTGCTTCTCAGCTGTAATCCCAACACCATAGAACTGCTTGGACTCAATCAGGAGCATTATCTATATCTGCATCCACTTGGTCAGGAATTGATCGACAACGCGCATCTGTTTCTATCCAAGCGCGCGATCCAGTCCTTTGGGGGCTACGCGGATGCACAGCTGCGGCGCCTGCAGAATGCGTTGGCGAGAGACTCCTATCCACAGAGCGAGAAGGAACAGCACATTTTCAACTCCGTGAAGAATGCCATGTATGATTTTCGGAAACGATACGAGTCCTTTGAAAACGGCGCGATCCGCATCTATACGGACAAGGCGGTCAACCCCGATTTCGAGACAGAGATTTTTGTCGACACCAACCTGACGCACTATCCGCTGCGCGACTATAAGAATATCTGGAACGAGATGAACAATATTGTCAAGGACTATGACAAGCTCGGAAAACGCAACCGCAAGAAGGACGACAACCATCTGAACAAACACGCTATGCATCTGATTCGGCTCTTCATGATGGCAATCGACATTCTGGAAAAAGGCGCGATCCGCACCTACCGCAAGGAAGAGCATCAGCTTTTACTGCAGATCAGGCGCGGTGATTATCAGAAGGAAGACGGAACTTTCCGGGAAGAATTTTATGAATTGTTAAATGATTACGAAAAAAAATTGGACAGCGCTGCAAAAAATACAGTGCTGCCCGACGAACCGGATATGGAACAAGTTCAGGAGTATGTTATGTCAGTCAATGAAAAGGTAGTGCTTGACGGGGGTATGTATGATGAAGTATAAGGATTTTGAAGGCTCCATAGAGGAGCTTGTCTTGCTGAAATTGAAAGAAATCGAGGAAACAGAGCATGTAAAGATACTCCATGCCATTGAATCGGGCAGTCGTGCATGGGGATTTGCATCGCCGGACAGCGACTATGATGTGCGCTTTATCTATATGCGGCCTGAAAAATACTATCTGGGCTTACAACCCAAACAGGATTTTATCGACTGGGTGCTCGATGAAACGCTTGACATCAACGGCTGGGATTTGTCAAAGACACTGCAGCACTTCCATAAATCCAACGCGACGCTTTTCGAGTGGGCAAACTCACCAGTTGTCTATTATACGACACCGGAGTGGAAACAAATTGATACTGTGGGGGAAAAGTATTTTTCCTGTAAGTCTGCAATGTACCACTATTATGGCACTGCGAGAAAGAATTATCATGAACATCTGACGGACGAGTATGTGAAATACAAGAAATATTTCTATGTGCTGCGCCCGATTTTAGCATGCAGATGGATTGAGAAAAAAGCCTGTCCGCCCCCGGTATTATTTGAGGAGCTTGCAGCTGAAGTCTTAGAGGAGGATATGAAAGGCGTCGTAAACCAGCTTTTAGAAACGAAGAAACAGATGGTCGAATCCGAAAAGGGCCGCCGGATTGACCATCTGAACACATACATTGAAAACCAGCTTGCATATTACAAAGACACAATTGACGCAATGACCGATGACCGCACAGCGGACTGGGAAACATTGAATGAAGTCTTCATAAACCTGTTCTTGTAGACTATTATTTGCGCTTATTTCCCACAAAAAGCTGTACTTCATAAGGTCTTAGCAGCTCTTCTTTCTCGCCCTCCAGAAGAGTAAACATACCATGCAGATGATAAACCTGCTCGTCGTTTGTGTGGTTGATGACAAACAGCCATACCTTGTCGTCACTCTCGCGTGTCATCATCTCCACGCCGTCCGCCGCTGTGCCGAGTGTCTCAATCTCACAGACTCCGATCATGTAGGTCATAATATCTTCCATGAGCTCCTCTCCTGGTTCTGTACCCACATACCACGCAATACCGCTTCCATATTTGTTCTCAGTGATCGCCGGCGTCTGCCTGTAAAAGCCCTTTGAGTACTCCGCAATCTGGCTTGCCCCCTTAAGCTCTATGATATCACACCATTTTTCAACTTCATATTCCTTCTTGCCGTAAAGCACACCGCCCGTCGTCTCCAACAGACAGTCATACTCGGGCACCTCTATGCCGCACAATTCGCCAAGCCTTCCCGGAAGCTCCCTGTCTGTCATGCAGAGATTCGTTGCATCTTTTACCCCGGTGCGCATGGTTAGAACCAAATGTCCGCCGTTTGCCACATAATCCATATAGTGCTGCTCCAGCTCCGGTGTCATCAGATATTGGAGCGGCGCGATCACAAGCCTATACTTTGACAAATCGTCCGTGTCCTGAACGAAATCCACGGGAATTTTCTTGTCATACAAAGCCTTATAATACTTCTGAAGCTGTTCAACATAGCGAAGCTGTGGGTGGTTTGGCTGAATATCCAACGCATAATTCTGGCGGAAATTATGGACAATGGCAACTTCAGGATTTGGCATCGTTCCCTCGAAATCATCCATATATTTTGCAAAGGTCTGTATCAGCTTCTTAGCCTCATTATAGATTCTGCCCGGTCTGCCGCTGTGTCCTAAGATTCCGTGCCAGTACTGTTCCGTGCCCATCGCACACGTTCTCCACCGGAAAAAGACAACAGCATCAGCGCCATGTGCCACCGACTGCATTGCCCACGCCGACATTTGCCCCGGCTCCAGCGCCCTGCCCATGATTTCCCAGCCTGCCATACCCGACTGCTGCTCCATCATCCAGAACGGCTTTTTCTTGTAGCCGCGTATTACATCATGACAGGCGGCAAGCTCATTGTCTGGCTGGTGCGGCTGTTTCTGCCAGTGTCCCGCCGGATATATGTCGTTGGACACAAAATCCATCAGTCCCGCCAGGTCATAATAGTCAACTTTGTTGTCAAAGCACATAAAATTGTGCGTGATAAAGTGATTCGGACAGTATTTCCTGATAATATCCGCCTGCCAGTCCGCAAAATTTACAATCAGATCCGAACAGTAGCACTTCCAGTCAAGCATCGCCGAAGGATTCTCGCCGACCGCCGTGATCAGCGGCGTTCCCACTTGCTCAAAACGGTTGTACCCCTGACTCCAGAATGCAGTCCCCCACGCGTCATTTAATGCTTCGATCGTACCATATTTTCTGCCCAGCCATTTCTGAAACAGTCGCTTGCAGGAGTTGCACATACACAAGTCACCATGGGAATTTCCAAGTTCATTGTCGATCTGCCACCCGATCACGCCAGGATTTTTTGCAAACCTTTTGGAAAAAGCTGTCACAAATCTTCTGATATGCACGCGATAGTTCGGATTGGACTGGCAGTCGTGATGCCGCCCGCCAAAGTGCCTGCGCCTGCCCTGTCTGTCAATCGGCTGTATCTCAGGATTCTTCTCAATGATCCACGCCGGAGGTGCCGCGGTGGGTGTGCCGAGTATCGACTTGATACCATAGCTGTCAAGGAGCGCCACCGCTTCTTCCAGCCACTCAAAATGAAACTCTCCCTCCACAGGCTCCATTTTAAACCACGAAAATTCCGCCATGCGAACAACCTGTACACCCATTTCTTTCATCAGTTTTGCATCCGTCTCCCAGCGCTCCCGCGGCCAGTGTTCTGGATAATAGTCCACACCAAAATGTATTCCCATACCTAATACCTCCACACCTATTCATCTCATTCTGTCATCCAGACTGCTGCCTCCATTATAAGGAACAGTTTCTTACAGGCATTAAAGAACCGATTCTAATCCATGCAAAATCACTTTACGATGAATACGCCTATGTTGGATAACCGAACCCAAATAATTTAATAAATTCATTCCACCCTATAATGCCAATTCCCGCCACAAAAAATCCGGCAAATGCCAGAAACGGCAGCCACACGAATGCTCTCTTTTGGTAATAGCCCTTTTTACACAGCGAGATTGTCACAGGCAGAATTGCAAGAAGCCATAGCAGAAGCTCTATCACTCCGAAAAGCACATAAATATCAGCTTCATCCCCCAGTTCATATGCATATCCCTTACCATGCCCAGTGAAATCCATGTATATGCAGCCAATCCAAAGCGGTGAAGAAAGACTTACAAGCATAAACCATATTATCGAAATAACGGTTTTTATCTTTTTCATACTTTTATTACAATCTCACAACCAGATTCTCTACAAGCTTCGCACAGTGCGCTGCGGCTGCGCGCTCAAACTCCGGATAATCCATATGTGCGCTTCCGTCCGCCTTGTCCGAGATCGCGCGGAGCACCACATAAGGAATTTTGTTCAAAAAGGCCGCGTGCGCGATCGCAGCACCCTCCATCTCCGCACAGGAGCCGTCAAACTGCCTGATCAGCCTGTCCTTTACCGCGCCGTCCGATATGAACTGGTCGCCGCTGACCACGCGCCCCTCGTAAACGCCAATCTCCGGATTCACTTCCCTGCAGACTGCGATCGCCTCCTCAGCAAGCTTTCTGTCCGCCTTGAAAAACGAGGTCTCCATCTGTGGAATGATACCCGGCTCATAGCCAAGTGCACTGACATCCATGTCATGTTCACAAGCATCTGTGGAAACGACAATGTCTCCGATATTGATCTCTGCGCGCAGTGAACCTGCAACACCGGTATTGATCACCGCATCCACGCCAAACACATCTGCCAGTATCTGTACACAGATGCCAGCATTGACCTTTCCGATACCACACTGTACGATGACCACATCCTTTCCATTCAAGATGCCCTCATGGAATTTCATGCCGGCTTTTTCGACGACATTCTTCACCTCCATTTTTGACTTTAACTCTGCAACCTCAAGCTCCATTGCTCCGATAATACCTACTTTGTTCATTTGTTTTATTTTCCTTTCTAAATAATAATATATTGATTTTCTTTTCTTTTATCCCAAAACACATTTATGTGCTACAACTGCGGTTTTCCGTGTTTCTCTTCTTGGATAAAATAATGTCATACTGACCATACATTTTCTGTACTTCATTTTCCAATATATGGGTTCTTACATTAGTAATTTGTTATTAAAATTTCCTGTGTTAAATTGTTGCTGTTTCTTGTATGATAATTACAATTGTCATAGTTAAAATTTATTTTATGCATATGATATTTCCTGGATTTTCGCCATCTCAAAAGGATATCATTTTTTTCACCCTTGTGGTGTGACACATTGGATAAAGCAAATCTGATTCCCTTTTCTGATAACATGTCAAGGATTTCGTACAGATCTTTCTCATCCTGTTCGCCCCACCCTTTAAAACCTCTTTTCCCATCATTGTAACTGCCACATGTAAGCAGATATGGCGGATCTGCATACAGAAAATCCCCTGTTTTCATTAAACTATAATCGAACTCCCTAAAATCACACGACGTATATCGAATCTGTTCTATGCTCCCTTGAAGTTTCATCAAATTCTCCCGCATTACGTCATTAAAAGAACTTCTGGCTTTTCCGAAAGGATTGTTATATTCATGAGCTGTATTGAACCGAAACTGATAGTTGAAACTAAAGCACATTAGTACATATAAATCTATCGGATTTTTGGTTCTATTATAGTATTCTCTAAAGCGTTCGTATGCTTCTTTATTTTCCTTGGTCAGTTTCCATTCGTTGATCGTCCGGTCAATCTGTTTAATCGCCTGCGCTATTCCCAACTGCTGAAATTCCTTATAGATATCTATCACAAAGAAATTGATGTCATTTGCAATGTGTTCCCGTGCCTTTGTATTAAAAGTAACATCACAGCCACCGCAAAAAATATCTACCATCAAGTCTACATTCCGTGGAAACCATTTCTGTATCTGTCCCATGATACGATACTTATTTCCTATATAATTCATTGGTGCCTTTATGTACTGCATGCGTTCCTCCTGAGAAAGCTGTTCTTTTCAAAATGGCAGCTCATCCTCTTCCTCATCACCACCCAGCCAAAAATCTTTCAGAATTTTTTCATATGCCTTAATTGCCTGATCAATACGTTTCTTCTCTTTTTTCTTTCCTGCTACTTGATAATAAGTTGACGCCGCTGTAAATAAAATAGCATTTTCCTCTATACATTCTGTATCCCTGCTGATATGCTGTTTAATCAGTTTCTCAGCTGTTTTCATATCATGCCGAGCAAGGCTCGCATACACGCTTGCTGTAACCGCTAATATGTTATCCGGCTCGTCATCCAGCCATTGCCTGCAAAATGTTGCTGCCTCGTCATTTCTCTTAAGGGCGCCTAAGACAGAAACCTTTCTGAATCTTATGTCTGATGGCGAGTGATCCTCCCAGCAAAACATCTCCAAAAGCGCATCGCACACTTCCAGCAGCTGCTCATATTCATGATTCATATCAAGCTTGTCCAGATAATCATCCACCCAGTCCTGCACCTCATATTCAAAATCAGTGATATCATCCACTTCATACAATTCCAATTTTCCATTTGGCTGTTCATGCTTCATATCATCGACAAGCTCCTTAAAAAGCCCATATGCCTGATTCCAGCATTCCTGGTCTTTTTCCATACCTATCATAGTATTAAAACATTTCAATGTCAGTTGATCAAATCGTTTCCATTTCTTATTATTCATTTGCATTACCATTCCTAATTTACACATAATTATCCATTAGGAGCTGTTCAGATATAACCTGTGCAATCAAAGAAATAGACAAGTCAAGATGCATAGGTTATTTTTGAACAGTTCCAAAAATTACGAAATTCCAGCTTCAATCGCCGCTTTTACTTGTTCAAGATCGTCATACTTCCCGGCAATCACTGACAATATCTCCTCGTCTGGCTGCCACAAGTCGGGAACCATGATCGTCTGGCAGCCTGCACGATATGCAGACAAAATCCCATTTCTGGAATCCTCTAGTGCAAAACAGTCCTGCGGCTTTTCTTTGAGCAGCTCACACGCCTTCAGATATATTTCCGGATCGGGCTTTGACTTTGAAACCATATCGCCACAGACGATCACCTGAAAAGAATCAAACACTTCCGCATCCTTCAAGTGGCTCTCAACCTCCCACCTTGGAGACGAGCTTGCCACTCCAAGCTTATATCCACTATCTTTGAGATAATTCAGGAGAATATACAATCCCTTTTTTACAGGAACTTTATTCTCAGCATAATACTTTGACAAAAATTCCTTCGTATGTCTGCGCAGCTCCTGCTCGTTATATTTTTCACCAAATTCTTTTATCCACACCTCACGCGACATCACAATGCTCATGCCTAATGTCTTTAGGGTCATATACCCGGCTTTCCCAACACCGATTTTTTCACCTGCATAGTCCCATGCCTCGATAAACACGCGCTCCGTGTCGAACATCAGACCATCCATATCAAAAATTACTGCCTTCATATCATCCAAGTATCCTGTCAAAAAATCTGCACTCATCATCATTACAAATCTTTGCTTCTTCTAATCGCTGATTCAAATGGAATACATGCCCCATATATTCATCCCCAACATTTCCGTATAACTTATACTCGCAGATAATCCCTTTTTCCTTCAATAGTTCATACATCGGCTTCGCCAGGTTCTTAAGGAAATCATATTCGGAAGTCATGACATATGTCGGCGGAAAATCAGCATTGATATACTTTATGACATTTATGCGCTCCAGCGTCATATCCTTATCCTCGGATAATGCCTTGTCTATATATGCCAGAAACGGTTCATCTGCCTCGCCTCCCATACGTTCTTTCATATCATAACAACCGCAGTTGAGTGCCACAGCCTTTACAGTGATCTTATCAAATGGTATCTGCATCGAAAACAGCTTCCGATACGCACTGCTGGTCAACAGCGTCAAATACTGGCTTGCCAGTTGTGCACCCGCGGAATCGCCAGTGACGCAGATCTTGTCAAGGTCAATATTGTATGCCCCAGCATTTTCCGACACCCATGTAAATGCGGTATTGACATCCTCCAAAGCCGCTGGAAACGGATTCTCCGGTGACAAACGATAAGAAAAATTGACAACCGTAAATCCTCTCTGTGCCAGATCCATACAGTAATGCTGGTATACATCCTTGTCCCCATAAGTCCATCCGCCGCCATGGATATCAATGATCGTTTTCTGCGGTGATGTGACATCTTTTTTATGGTATATGTCAAGAAGGTTGTACTTACCATACTTACCATATATGATATCATCATATCGTTTGATGTTGTCCGGCGTAGTCAATCCTGCATCCCTTTTCTGATCAGTTGCGCCAAAAGCTCTTCTCAGTTTTTCTGCATCAAATTCCATATTATTCCCTTCCTTTCATTTATATTCTTATCATAACACAAAAAACTATCGCGGTAAATTTATTTCACCAACAAAATGGCACGAAGAACTTAACAGTCAGAAACATTGAGCAGTATGGTTGCTGCCTTTAAAATCAAGCGTTGATTTTGACATGCCCTGTCATCATGTGAAACTTAAAATATCCTCCCATGAACAGATAGCTTCAATGCTTTTATGTCTGTTCATGGGACTCTAAATTCTATTTAAAAGATCCATCGGATTATCAATTTGTTCGAAGTCTGCTTTTCTGCCACATGGCTGGGTAGTCCCTTCCCGAAGATACCAGACTGCCTGAACAGCGTTCATTCCGAGTTCTCTTGCTGCTTCCAATTCATGACTGCCTCCATCCCCGACGTATAAGCACTCTTGCGCATCGACACTCAGCTGATTCATGCATCTTTTATAGATCTCCGCATCAGGTTTCTGTATCCCCTGTTCATATGACAGGCATACTGCATCAAAATAAGGAAACAATACACTTTTCCTAATTACTTTTGTTTCTTCTGAAAAGCAGTTGCTGATCAGACCCACTTTCAATCTCTTTTCCTTTAAACTGCGCAGCAGCAGAATAATATCTTTGTGCAAATGTTGGAAACATACTTCCTTTATCTGAATACGCTTTTGGACAATCTTCTGAAATAATTCTTCCGAGTAACATTCATTTTCCCGCAAAATGGATTCGATCACTTGCTCCAGCGTCAATTTCCCTATCGTTCTGTCCTGTTCCGTCGAATCCCACAGCTCCCGGAATTTACTTTCTGGTATGCCTGCATCAGCCGCCATCTGTTTTCCAAAGTACAGTGGGCTTTGATAATGTGTGATGAGCGTTTCGTACATATCAAAAATAACTGCTTTTATCATTGACTTGTCTCCTCCGATTCCAATTTATTTTCCACAATACCTATCCGTAATCCTTCCTAAATATTACGCGCAACAATCTTATTCGATGCATGTAAATGTTTGGGGACTCCGGGGTGTTCATCTTCAAATGTGTATGACTTAAATTGCAAGATTTCCCAATCGCTGTAAAGTTCCCGGATCTCTTCATCCTTAGCCAGACCAATCGCAAACGGCGCGATATCCTCTGATGCTGGTACAGTGTCCGTAAAGATGTGCATGATATGTATTCCACCTGTGTTGGTATGCACTTTTGCTCTGTTTATAAAATCTTTCCAATCCCTTCTTGGCACAAAATGCAAGGTTCCAAAAGACATGACCAGATCGTATTTTTGTTCGAACTGATACATTGTCAGATCGGCAGTGAAAGCATTCAATTGTATCCCTTCTATTTTGCATCTTTTCTGCAGTTTTGCGATTCCATGCTCTGACAGGTCAAAAGCATCTACATTGCGATATCCCTGTTTTGCCAAATACAATACATTTTGACCTTCACCGCAGCCTGCTTCGATTATGTGCGCCTGCTTACTGAGTAAATACTCAAATTCCTTGATCGTTTTGTTTGGTTCCACGGAAAACGCAACAGCACTCTCATCCTGATAGGCCAATTCCCAAAAGGGTGTCAAATTTTTATCCATATAACAGTCCTCCCCAATCATGTAGAAATTTTATTAACATTAGGAACTGTTAATAAATTACTCATGACAATGCCAAGCCGGCTTCTGCGAAGCTGGCATATCTAAATGCCCATCTGCGGCATCAGAAAATCTTGACATAGCCCACTATGCCTGCGATTTTCTTCTTTGCAGCTGGACATTTATACGGCGTCCTTGTCACAAGTAATTTCTGAACAGTTCCTTACATTTTGTTGTATTATACCAAAATTGCTGATGCCTTCACGGTAAAGGAATGCCCAATCGGGCAAGTATAATGTCTGGCGTCATTATACCATATTTTTGAATATAGTCAATTTCCTATGAAACATTGTTTTATTGTGAAAAAATGATTGTGAATGATCAGAAAGAATAAATCACTCACATTATTTAATAGACTTGTGCGTGTGCTTGTGGTAAAATATTTGCATTGGACAATTTTGCAAAATATTATTAATAAAATTGATATGACACAGGGATTTTTAGAACAAGAGTCGATCAATGCAAACAAACAAAAACAAAAATTATGTTTATCTTTGATTTTGACGGAAATGACATTGAACATACAAAAGAAATCGCCAATGATCTCTATCAATACATACCAAATGTTTTCCATAAATATGATCCTCAGGAACTTTCTTAGGAACTGTTAAGAAATAACTTTTAAATAGTGCGCTGGATTTTTATTCGAGAGTGCCGCTCGAAAATCAGGAGCATAGTGGGCTATGTAACTGATTTTTGAGTAATTGTTTTAACAATTTGATATCGGAGAAAAAGGCAAGCAATATTAAAAGTTATTTTTGAACAGTTCCTTACTCACTTGAAAAACTCTTTCATGAAAATCATGATGGATTTATGGAATATTATAAAGAAGCAAAAGAAAACATATAGAACACAACAAACAGGAATCCTATTGAAAAGTAAGAAAGGCATTACAAAATGAATACAGCCAATATAACAGATCTATTTTTAGAGAATCTGAAAGCAGATTCAAACGAATATAAGCATCTTGAAACCGATGGATTTAACATGACCGAAAAGAAAAATGCAATCCGCTCCCTTATGAATATCCGTATGCCGAAAATGATCTCAAAGGAACTTATGAAAATACAGGACGATTATCTGCAGAACGAGCTTGCCAAAAAAGGTGTCGTATCGTTGGAAGATATTCCAACCATAGAAGGACATTCCAAGATATCACTTTGGCAGGGAGATATCACAAGGTTAAAAGTGGGTGCAATCGTCAATGCCGCCAATTCGCAGATGCTTGGGTGTTTTGTGCCTTGCCACAGATGTATTGACAACGCCATTCACAGTGCAGCAGGTATGCAGCTCAGAGACGAGTGCAGCCATATCATGAATGAGCGGCGCAGCCTGTATGGCAGAAACTATGAGGAGCCAACAGGTACAGCTACCCTGACAAAAGCTTACAATCTTCCCTGCGATTATGTGATTCATACCGTTGGACCGATTGTCTATGACCAGTTGAATGATGCATTGTGTCAAGACTTGCAAAACTGTTATGAGAATGTTCTGAAATGCTGTATAGAAAACAACATCAAATCGGTCGCTTTCTGCTGTATTTCAACAGGAGAATTTCATTTTCCCAATGATAAGGCAGCACAAATCGCTTTCGAGACTGTAACCGCATTTTTGAAAACATATGTCGATTCGATGGAACGAATTATATTTAACGTTTTTAAGGACACCGACCGCAAAATATATGAAACACTTTTGGACCATGCCTAAGCTGTGCGATCCATGGAATATCCTTTATTCATATTTTGGGTTACTTCGTTTACAAAGTATGCATAATCATGGAACCGCTTGCATTTCTGCAACAGTTCCATGTTGTGTCTGGAACCCAATTCTGAATTCGAACATTAGAACGTCTACATCTCCTCAGGGCACTCGAGCCCCAGCAACCTGCATCCATCATATAACACCCTCTGCGTTAGTTCTGTTAACGCCAAACGCGCCTGTTTCACTGTTTCCTCTGCCTTTAAGATTGCACAGTCATGATAAAACTTATTAAACGCAGCTGCCAAATTCATGATATACCGCGCCACAACAGAAGGCTCATACTTCTCTGCCGCATTTTTTACAGCCTCTTCATATCCACTTAATATCTTAACCAAATTGTATGATACATTGTCCGCCAGCGCATTGCAGTCGACCTGATCAAAATCTACAGTCTTTCCATATTTGCGCAATACGCTCTTTGCGCGCGCGTAAGTGTACTGTACATATGGTCCTGTGGTGCCATCAAAATTAAGGACATCTTTCCATGAGAAATCAATATTTTTAATGCGTTGATTATACAAGTCATGAAAAATAACTGCACCTACACCAACCATTCTGGCAACTGCCTCCTTATTTTCCAGATTCGGATTCTTCTCCAAAATCGCAGTTTCTGCCCGCCTAATTGACTCTTTTAAAATATCTTCTGCATAAATGATATTTCCGTTTCTGGTAGAAAGTTTTTCCCCGGCCAGACTTACCAGTCCATACGGAACATGGACTAACATTTCTGCCCAGTCATACCCCATCACTTCAATCGCCTTAAAAACCTGCTTAAAATGCAGGGACTGTTCCAAACCTGTCACATAAATACATTTTGCGAAGCCATATTTCTCCTTGCGGTACAACACTGCTGCAATATCGCGTGAATGATAAATCGAACTGCCGTCACTTTTGGTGATAAGACAGGGTGGCATCTGATATTTCTCCAAATCGATTACCTGGGCTCCCTGACTCTTAGATAAAAGATTTTTTTTCTTCAACTCTTCGACTAAGGCAGGCACTTTATCCCGATAAAAGCTCTCCCCGACATAGGAATCAAACGTTATCCCCAACAACGCATAGACACGTTCAAATTCAACCATGCTGATCTGCTTGAACCATTCCCAGATCGCGATCGCCTCTGAATCATTTTGTTCCATTTTGACAAACCATTCTCTTGCTTCTGTAATGAATCTCTCATTGTGCTCAGCTTCTGAATTGAATTTTACGTATATACGCAGTAATTCTTCTATACCTTTCTTCTTTACCAGTTCTTCATTGCTCCACAACTTGTACGCCACGATCAATTTCCCAAACTGCGTTCCCCAGTCTCCCAGATGGTTGATACGAACCACATCAAATCCTAATTTCTGGTAGATCTTGTACAGCGCATTTCCAATAATTGTGGTGCGTAAATGTCCCACATGAAAATTTTTTGCTATGTTTGGCGAAGAATAATCCATACATATTGTTTTGCCTATTCCACTCTGTTCCACACCAAGATTTTCCATTTGCAGCTTCTCAAGACAGCTTTTTATATATGCTTCCCGCTTCCAATAAATATTGCAGTATGCTCCTGCATTTTCAGATTTTTCAATATCTAACACTTCTTTTTGGGCATTCAGTTTTTCTGTGATCTCGGCTGCAATTAATTGTGGATTCTTGTGCATTTTCTTTGCCAAGCCAAAGCAGGGCAGCGCTAAATCCCCCATCTCCTCTTCTGGCGGAGTCTCCAGCAAGGTCACAAATTCCTCCGCTGATAGGTCCTCCACAATACTTGATAAATACTGACTAATTTTTTCTTTCATAAAAACCTCCTTATATTCTGAATTTTCTATCAATGGATTCGAGCAGGGAAAAACTTCTCTCCACTACTCACTGCGGGGCGCGTGCATAAAAAAGAACCGCACAGAAATTAGCATATGCTAAATCTAATACGGTTCTGTATCTATCATATTTAATAAACAGCAACCGCACAGAAACAGGACGTACCCCTTGTAACCATGCGGAAAGCAATGATCACAAGAGCTTACGTCTTTCCTCTCTGCGTCTTAAGCTGTTCATAACAAAGATATCCATAGCAC
>CAMWLV010000085.1 GCA_947175175.1 uncultured Lachnospiraceae bacterium | reverse complement strand
GCCATGATTCTCTCAGGTGATGGAAAAACGGCCTACACTCTATATAATAATCCCCTTTATGAAACGGCGGAAGAAATGTTCTCCTCGATAGAACTTTCGCAGGTAAAAGGCATCTCCTTCTTAAAGGAACGAAAAAGTCCTTTCCGCAGCAGAGTATCTGTTATCCCCATTGTGTTTCCGGTCAGTGTCATCACACAATATGTAGAACTGGATATTTCAGATTCCGCCCCCAATGCCTATGTAATCATCTTTATTGATTCCTCCAAGATGCAAACCTGCCTAAATCTGACAAATGTAAGCCAAGCGGAAAATGTATACTACCTGTTAACCGCTGATGGTTGTCTGCTAAACAGTCCCTCCGCAGAAGAAACAGATGATGTCTCATCCATTCTCGAGGATAACCGGACAAAGGAGCTGCTCAGTTCCGTAACATGGAACACTTCCGACTGCAGTACCTTTGTCAATTCTGACTGCTATCTTGCCGCTTATGGGCTGCGCTATGGAGATATGATTCTGCTCAACTATGTCCCTCGGGAAACACTTCCTGATATTTTCGGCAAGACAGGCTATACCTTGCTGTTGCTGCTTATGCTTTTGGTATTCTTTCTGCTGACAATCGCTTTCCTGATGGCACACTATATCACTCGGCCCGTCAACAGACTGGTAGAGGTGGTTCACCAGATTGAAGAAAACCGCTATACAGAAAAATTAAATTTCTCCGCCAACGATGAGATTGGACAGCTTGGCTCTGCCATTAATACCATGCATGACACCATCCGCCAACAGATGGTACGTATTAAACAAGAGGAAGCCGAAAAATATAAAACACAAATTCAACTTCTAACTGAGCAGATTAACCCCCATTTTCTTTACAACACCTTGGAATGTATTCAGTCAGAGGTGCTGCGCGGAAATTCCAGCACTGCCACAAACATGATCCAATACCTTGCAGAATACCTCCGCATCGGCCTTTCCTACGGGGCAGACTTGATTACCATTTCCAATGAACTTCGCCATGCTGATGTGTACATCAAGCTAATGAATCAACGGTTCCAGCAGTCGATTATTTTCCTGTATAAACCTTCTTCCGTCTTAAACCAGCGGCTGATTCCCAAAACCATCCTGCAGCCTTTGGTAGAAAATTCTATCCGTCATGGTTTTGGCATTGACGCATCAGGGATCCCAATATCAGTTCCCACCATCGAAATTAATTTCTATGCTGTGGAGAATCGACTGTCCATTGAAGTTATTGATAACGGCTGTGGATTTGATGTCAAAAAGGTAGAAGCAATAACCTTAGGCAATCATCCTGGGGATAGCAGTGGTCATGTAGGATTGCACAATATTTACCATCGGCTTGTTACATATTACGGAAAGGAAAATGTGCAGGTCGCCTTCAACTCTATTCCTTACTATCGCAATGAGATTTTAATCAGTATCCCTTTATCCGAAGAATAAGGAGAATCAATATGACAAGAAAAGAATTCAGAGAGGAAAAAGAAAAACTAAAGGACATGACACCAGCGGACCGGCGTTGGTATATCTGGAATTACTACAAAGTTCCGATTTTAATCGGTCTTGTGATTCTCTTGATGTTATATGAGGTTGGCGGGGCATTTTGGAGGAGCAGACAAGATTGTATGCTCTATTGCATTTTCATCAATCAGACTTCAGAGGAAGAAGCACGGCTTAACCATCTGAAAGACGATTTTTATGAACACGAAAATTTTAGTGGACTGCAGATCGTCACCTTTGATGCCTCTATCCGTTTTACAGACGATCTGTACAGCGATGCTTCCGCTATCGTTTTCCAGTCCCTCATTAGCACAGATACTGTTGACATTGTTATTACAAAACAATCTGTTATGGAACAATTTCATAATCAAAATATATTTTTAAATTTGCAGGAGGTGTTGCCGCCTCAACGCCTTTCCCAACTTGAGAGCGCACTTTATTATGATGCAGACTCTTCTGGTACGCCTGTTCCCATAGGAATTTACCTGAAAAACAGTATTCTCCCCTCCGAATATGAACTGGAAGAAGACTCCATTCTTGGGGTCTGTACTTTAAATAATCATCCTGAAGTAATACAGGATTTCATATCATTTATATTGAAGTAATGACAAACACGCACCGAATCAAAGGCACCAGAAAATGATTTGTTTTCAGGTGCTTTTTTATGTGCATGCCGAACATTTTTTATTTTTTGTCATATTTTAAAATAAGTCAACAAAGTTTCAATTTATGATGAGGAATTGTTCACATATTGTTTCTGAACAGTTCCCAAGAACAATCGTGGTTGCAAGAAGATTGTAACAGGAGGTTTAATATGACAAAATATGATATTGCAATCATAGGCGGCGACAGGAGAACCGCATGTATGATTCCCATTCTGGCAGAAAAAGGATATCGGATTATATGCTTTCGCACGGTCAGAATCACATACAGTCCGTCCGTAAAATCAAAATTATATTTTGCAAAATCACTGCGGGAAGCCCTTGATTCTACATCGGTGATTATCGGTGGTATTCCGTTTACAAAGTCGGACTCTCTCTACTGTGAGGAGGAAGTCTCTGATGCCACTATCAGCATCTCAGAGATCCAGCGGAGTATCCATAAACACCAGAAAATATTTGCAGGCATCATACCAGAGAGCTTCCGAAGAACTTGTGAGGAACGCGAAATCAGCTGCTATGACTTTATGCTTGATGAACCGATAACGCTGTACAATGCTGTCTCCACTGCAGAGGGGGCTATTCTGGAAGCGTTGCTGCACAAGAATACAAACCTTCACATGAGCAAAACACTTGTACTGGGTTATGGCAGATGCGGCAAGGTCATTGCTGACCGTCTAAACGGACTCCACGCCTGCGTCACTGTATGCTCCAACGATGCGAATGAGCTTGCCCTCGCATGTGCCCTTGGTTTTGAGACAATGCACCTGTCAAACCTGTGGCGGAAAATCTGCTGCTATGAGTATATTTTCAACACCATTCCCGCACGTGTCCTGAACCGCAGATGTCTTGAAAAAGTAGCGTCAAACGCCATCATCATCGACATTGCCTCCAACAAAACAGGCGCCGATTATGAGATTGCGGAGAAGCTTGGCGTCAACATCCGCTTCTGCCCGGGACTTCCCGGAAAATACGCAGGAGAAAGCTGTGCAAAGTATTTAACAGATTACGTGACAACCAGAATATGATGAAAAATCGGTGATTTTTCATCAGGCAAATTTGTGCCTTTGCACAAATTCACAGATTTTGACAAGAATGGAGGCCTTCAATAGCATGGACATCAAAGGAAAAAAAATTGGAATTGCACTGACCGGCTCTTTCTGTACCTTCGAAAAAACCTTTGCGGAACTGCAAAAGCTGTCTGACGCCGGCGCTGACATCTATCCGATCCTCTCAGACGCGTCCCAGACGATCGAGAGCCGATTCGGAAAACCTGACACATATGTCACAAAAATAAAAGAAATCACAGGAAAAGACCCGATTATCTCCATTCCCGGCGCTGAGCCAATCGGTCCGAAAGGATACCTCGACGCACTGGCAATCCTCCCCTGCACCGGAAACACCGCCGCAAAGCTTGCAAACGGCATCACCGACACACCAGTGCTCATGGCGGCGAAAGCCCACATGCGCAACAACAAGCCCCTCGTTATCTCCATCTCGACCAACGACGGACTTGGCATGAACCTGAAAAATATCGGACTCCTGTGCAACAGCAAGAATATCTACTTTGTCCCGTTCGGGCAGGATAACTATCAGACAAAACCAAACTCCCTGGTCGCACACGTTGAACTACTGATACCAACATTGGAAATGGCACTGGAACACAAACAGTACCAGCCAATCCTAAAAGACTACATATAATATGTAAACATTACGCTTTCTCACGGACTTTACGACTATTTCTATAATAAACTTCCAAATATATGGGGAAAGGATATCAAAAATGTGTGGAATCGCAGGCTTTAGCAGCTTTCATGTAAACTATAAGGAGGAATCCGCAAGATGGTTCTCAGTCCTGCAGAAAATGAATACCCGCCAGCATCACCGCGGGCCTGATGAAAACGGAGTCTATCTGTCAAGAAACTGTGGACTTTCCCACACTCGTCTGTCCATTTTGGACCTCGAATACGGAAAGCAGCCCATGACAAGACAGCTTGGAAACCACCGCGCTGTCATCTGCTACAACGGTGAGATCTACAACATGCCCAGCCTCCGCCGCAATCTGGAGAAAGAAGGCATCGTCTTTGAAACAACCTGCGATACAGAAGTCATCCTGATGGGATATCTCCTACACGGAACTTCCTACATTACTCAGCTAAACGGCATTTTTTCCTTTGCCATATATGACGAAACACTGCAAAGATTATATCTGTTTCGCGACAGACTCGGGGTAAAGCCTTTGTTCTATACCCTATTTCGCAACACCCTCATCTTTTCCTCCGAGCTGAAGGGAATCCTGTGCTTTCCTAATTTTAAGGCACAAGCTGACCGCGACGGGCTCTGTGAGATTTTCGGTCTTGGCCCTGCGAAGACCTACGGAAAGGGTGTTTTTAAAAACATAGATGAGCTGCTGCCGGGACATTATCTCGAATATAACGGCTCCGATTTTTCCCAGCACCTTTCCACAAAGTGTTACTGGAAACTGGAGAGTTATCCACATAAAGATGACTGGCAGCACACAGTCGAGAAAACCCGGTATCTGGTCACAGACGCGATCAAACTGCAAATGCTTTCCGATGTGCCTGTCTGTACCTTCTTATCGGGCGGTGTGGACAGCAGTCTTGTCACAGCGGTATGCAGCAGCGAGCTTCAAAAGCAGGGTAAGAGGCTCGATACATACTCTTTTGACTTCAAAGACAATGACAAAAATTTCCGGGCAAACTCTTTTCAGCCCTCACAGGACAGACCGTGGGTGGATCTGATGATTGCCCACTGCCATACAAACCATCAATACCTTGAATGTGCAAATGCAGATTTATACCAATATTTATTCGAGGCGGTTGATGCCAGGGACCTGCCATGCATGGCGGACGTCGAAGCCTCCATGCTCTACTTCTGCAGGAGAGTCGCCGCCAGCCACAAAGTAACCCTCACCGGGGAGTGCGCCGACGAAATCTTCGGCGGTTATCCCTGGTTCCACAAAAAGGAATGTTTTGACGCCGACTGTTTCCCCTGGTCCATGGATTTCTCCCCGCGTACCATGCTCCTAAAGGACAGCGTATTATCCCTTCTTCCCTTAGAAGAATACGCTCATGCCGCATACGCAAAGACAATATCGGAAGTTCCTGTTTTGCAGGGGGAAAACGGCGAAGAAAAACGCAGACGGGAGATCTCTTATCTCAATATCAAGTGGTTTATGCAGACACTGCTCGACCGCATGGACCGCACAAGCATGCACACAGGGCTTGAGGCGCGTGTCCCGTTTGCCGACCACCGCATTGTAGAATATCTATGGAATGTACCATGGTCCATGAAATGCAAGGACGGAGTGGTAAAAGGACTGCTTCGCGCCGCCGCGGACGGACTGCTCCCCGGCGAAGTTTTATACCGGAGAAAGAGCCCATATCCCAAAACTTATGATCCTGCCTATGAAAATCTGCTGCGCACTGCAATCGTGGAAACATTGTCAGACACACGTGCACCCCTGCGGGAATTGATCGACCTGAATAAAGTGCTCGACTACATCAGCCAGCCCTCCGACTACGGCAGACCCTTCTATGGTCAGCTCATGGCGGGACCGCAGCTGCTTGCATATCTGCTGCAGGTCAATTACTGGCTGCAAAAATACGAAGTGGAGCTGCTATTATGATTTCATGAACTCATAAGCAAATTCATTGCCAAACAGCACACGGGCAAGGAGTATCAACTCCCTGCCCGATTTACATCACCTCCCGGGAACACCACGCTAAACCGTGTTCCCAGCCCTTCGCGGCTCACAATATCATAATATCCCTGATGCTTGTCGACAATCCACTTCGCAATCGAAAGCCCAAGCCCCGTTCCGCCCGTCTTGCTGTTCCGCACCGAATCAGCACGGTAAAAACGGTCGAAAGCATGTGCCACATCCTCCTGTGACATACCGATACCATTGTCCTGTATGCCGTAAAACGGAGAACCGTCTTTCCAGACACCCACACGGATCAGAATCTCCTCCCCCTGCTTCGTGTACTTTGCCGCATTGTCGATCAGAATCCGTGCCGACTGCTTCAGCATGTCGCAATCTGCATATATCTGCACATTTCCCGATTCCTCAAAACGATAAATATGATTTTCATCGATCATCAGCGACTCCTCATAGACTTCCCGCATAATTCTGTTCAGTTCATGCACCTGCATGTCAAGATTCTGTCGGTTCGAATCGCCCCTCGCCAGAAACAACAACTGCTCCACAAGCTTCTGCATGTGGTTTGCCTCATTCTTGATCGCCTCGATCGACTCCTCGAGAATCGCCGCGTCTTTCTTTCCCCACCGGTCAAGCATATTGACATATCCCTGTATGACCGCAATCGGTGTACGCAATTCATGGGACGCATCTGATACAAACTGCGATTGCTGCTTATAAGAAGCCCGAATACGTTCAAGCAGCCCATTTAACGCCGTCTCAATGCCCTGCAGATCCTTGTCGTGCATATGGATCCCATTTTCCATGGCATCTACTTTGAGATTGGAAATCGCGTCCTCCAGACTGTGGTACTTTGTCTCATCAAACGCCATCTCGCTGAGCTGCTGCGCCCTCGCAGCAATCTGGTTCAGGGGACGAAGCTGCCTGCGCACCTGCGCAGTGCCAGAGACTGCCAATGTAATCAGATCAAGTACCTGAAACGCAAGAAGGACAATCCCTCCATAGCGGAACAGGCTGAGCCATACACCAACTGGCGCCTGATACAGTGTCTGATCATTGCTATCCATTACAGTGCACACCGCACTCCACAGATCCGTCTGGAACGAAATCTTCCTAATGTATGAAAACGAAAATGTCCCTGCCATCTGCAGATCCATGCCGACCACGAAAATCGCTGCAAGCAGAACAAAAACAACGATATCCATTCCCGCATACGCAAAAAACATGCGCGCCATATTGTCCAGATTGATCTTTCGTGCAATGGAGGTCACCCCTGCTTTTTTTTCTCTGTTTTTATCCATTCTCATCTTTAATACAATACCCCACTCCGCGCACCGTCTGAATAATCTTCACCTGATACACGTCATCCAGCTTGCTGCGAAGATACCTGACATACACATCAATGATGTTTGTCTCGCCCATGTAATCATAGCCGCAGACTTTTTCCAATAATGTATCCCTTGATATCACAATGTTCTTGTTTTCCAGCAAAACCTTCAAAAGCTCAAATTCCCTGTGGGTGAGCTCCACCTGCTTCCCATCATAAGAAACCTCATAGCGCTGCACGTCCATGCAAAGTTTCCCGACACTGAGCCGATTTTTATCCCGGCCGGCCGTGCTGACACCACCGCCGCGCTTCTTGAGTACCAGCCTGATGCGCGCAAGCAGCTCCTCTATGGCAAACGGTTTTGTCATGTAGTCATCAGCTCCGCCGTCAAGTCCGGCAACCTTATCCATTACCTCGTCGCGCGCTGTCAGCATTATGACAGGAATGTCAGAATTTTTCCTCAGGCGCCGGAGCACTTCAAAGCCGTTTAACTCTGGAAGCATCACATCGAGCACGACCAGATCTGCCTTGCCGCCCTGCGCCTTTTCAAGTCCCTCCCTGCCATTTACCGCCTTCATGACCTCATACCCCTCATGCACGAGTTCAAGCTCCAGAAAGCGCCCTATCTTTTCCTCATCCTCCACGATCAAAACCGTTACTGCCATCACTGCCTCCTTATCTAAATTCCTGTCAGTCACTGCGAAAGCAAAGGTCACTTTCCCAGTAAAATAGCCATGCTCCCTGAAATGATCAAGGTATCACATATTTTCAAATTACGAACCACGCAAGGAAGCAGGGGACTATTGCCTCCCCTGCTTAGGAACTGTAGAAAAATAACTGACACATCTTGACTTGTCTATTTCTCCGATTGTGCATGCCAAAAAGCCTCGCCGTAGCCCACTACGCCTACGTTTTTTGACATGCACCCTCGAAGAAATATCCTGCGCAATCTGCATCAGTTATTTTCCTATAGTTCCTTACCGTAAATTAATTGTCCTCTTCCTTCGCTGCATTGCCAAACTCGCTCTTGATGTTCTCCGCTGCCTCTGCTGCATTGTCCATCGCCCTGTTGAGGTCAATGTCAACGCTTCTCACATCTGGTCCGGCAAACTGGTATCTCATATTAAAGAATAGTCCAATCACCAGCAGCGGAACCACCACCCAGAATGCAAAGAACAGAAATACTACCAACAAAGTAATCGGTATCCTGAAAATCTCATTGTTGTCGCGTTCCACACAGAAGCTGTTGTTGTTTCCTTTCTCAAGCCACTTCTGGCACCAGCGGCCGAAGCGTTTTAGATTGTCGGAAAAACTTGATTTGCATTCCTTGTCGTCAATCTTGATCTTCGCCTTTTCTGTTTGTGTCGTGTAGCTGGACTGCTCTGGTCCATGTACCTTGCCGCTCTGCTCCAGGTAGATCATAGCATCAAGAATATCCCAGTTGCTGTTTTCCAATGCCTGTTTTGCTTCCTCATAAGTTACGTTTGCGTGCTCCCTTAATTTTTCTACCTTTTCAAAATTATCCATTTTTTCTCTCCTTCTTCATTGTTTATAATATTACATTCCTTATTCTTCCAGTGTGAAATGTTTCTTCACACCCCTCAGCTGATGATCCTATCATAAACAATCAAAATTAAACAAAAATGTTGATAAGATTAAAATCAGATTAAAGTAAAGAATTCTGCAAGGCTTGCTTGCGTTGTGTTTTTATCTTTGCTTCTATAGCTTACCATATAATCATATACTCTTCCACCAAAAATCAATCGAATTGCCATTTTTATTCATGGCATTACAGAATTTTATATTTTTACACCCTTGTTATGACACTGCGTTCTGTAGTATACTTGACATTGCATAACTTTCCTTTGGGAGTTTGTATTTAACAATTCCATTTTCGGTGGATTCACATTATTAGAAAAAAGGAGTTTTTATGAATATATATCTGGCACCAATGGAGGGAATCACGACTTACATATACAGAAACGCCTACAATCATTACTTCGGCGGTATCGATAAGTACTTTACGCCTTTTATCGCCAGCAAGAAGATGAATCGGCGTGAGATGAACGAGATTCTCCCTGAGCACAATGAAAAAATCGAGGTTGTACCGCAGATCCTGACCAACCGCGCGGACGAATTTTTACAGATTACCAAAAAGCTCGCCGAGTTCGGATACCAGACCGTAAACCTCAATCTTGGCTGCCCTTCCGGAACAGTCACTGCCAGAAAGCGCGGCGCGGGATTTTTGAGTGTCCCTGATGAGCTGGACAACTTCTTATATGAGATCTATGACAAATCACCACTCAGGATTTCAATCAAGACAAGAATTGGCGTGGAATCAGTCAATGAATGGGAGCACATACTTGCAATCTACAAAAAATATCCGATTGCCGAGCTGATCATCCACCCACGCCTGCAGAAAGAACTATACAAATTCACACCCCATAAGGAGGCATTCTCGGCTGCTATTGCTGACCTGCCAAACATTCCGCTCTGTTACAATGGAGATATCACTTCCCCTAAAAGTCATGAAGAGCTCCTAAACGCTGTCCCTGCGATAGACTGCATTATGATCGGGCGTGGCATTCTTAGGAATCCGGCACTGACCGCATTGTTAAAAAAGAATGACGCCGCAAAGCTGTTTACAAAAGAAAATCTCAAAGCCTTTCACGATGAAATCTTTGCCAGTTATTCTGCACAGATGGCTGGGGAAACACCGACCCTCTTCAAGATGAAAGACTTGTGGACTTACCTGAGTGAAAGCTTCACAGCGTCAGACAGATATCTCAAGAAAATACGCAAGGCATCTGATTATGCCGAGTACAAAATCGCTGTCAACAATCTGTTCCGGGAGTGTGATCTGAAGCAAATTGTCTTAGGAACTGTTCAGAAATAACTTGTGACAAGTCATTGTCATGAGTTTTTTTGACAGTTCCTTACTCCACTGACGACACACAGTTATACATCAGCATCGCGATCGTCATCGGTCCTACACCACCCGGAACCGGCGTGATGGCGCTTGTGTGCGGCGCAGCTTTCTCAAAATCAACATCACCGCAGAGCTTGTTGTTCTCGTCCCTGTGAATCCCGACATCGATGACAACAGCTCCCTCTTTGATATAGGAATCATCGACAAATCCGGGCTTTCCGATTGCTACTACGAGGATATCTGCCTGTCTGGTAATTTCCTTAAGATTCTGTGTGCGTGAATGGCAGACTGTGACAGTACCATTTTCCCTCAATAACAGCATGGACATCGGCTTACCTACGATATTGCTGCGCCCAATCACAACACAGTGCTTTCCGGAGATTTCGATGTTGGAACGCTTTAACAGCTGGATAATGCCAAGCGGCGTGCAGGACACATAACCCTTACTGCCCACACAGAGCGCTCCGACGTTTTTCTCGTGAAATCCGTCAACATCCTTCTCAGGCGCAATTGTCTGAATTACTTTCTCCTCATTGATCTGCCTGGGAAGCGGAAGCTGGACAAGGATACCGTTCACCTTGTCGTCCGCATTGAGCTTCTGTACCAAGTCCAAAAGCTCCTGCTCTGTAGTCTCCTCCGGAAGTTCGTATGCCAACGATTCAATCCCAATGTAGGCACACGCCTTTTTCTTGTTGCCTACATACACGCTGGATGCCGGATCACTGCCCACCTGAATCACTGCAAGACAGATATTCTTTCCCTGCTCTTTTAACACTGCCACCTTTTCTTTCAGTTCATTCTTAATCTCCTGCGAAATCCGCTTTCCGTCTATGATCTGATACATCTTATGATTCTCCTTTATCCTTTTCTCCTCTTGGTCTGGGTTTATATTGTTCCTCGCCTGATTCAATATAAAGAACAAAATCATTTATTTCTTTTTCGCTCCAACCAGCTGCCCTCAAACCCAAAAGCAGTCTTGCAACCTCGGTCATATTCATACCTTATTCCCTCCACTTCCCAAATCAAACACACCAGCTTTATCCATCTCCCTACTCGATCCTCTTGAAATCAGATGCGGGATGCTTACACCATGGGCATACGAAATCATCGGGGAGAACATCGCCTTCATAAACGTATCCGCATACAGTGCAGATATATCCTTTTTTCTTTTCTGCTGCTGCGGGTGCAGTCTTAATATTTTTCTGGTAATAGCTGTAAGTCACGGAATTGTCCTCTGACAATACTGCCCCGTCTGTCACATCTGCAAGAAACAGTGTGTGCGTACCAAGGTCTGTCGCAGAAACCACCTTTGCAGAAAGATATGCATTGGTCTCCTCAGCAATATAGATCACCCCGTTTTCAGCCCGCTGATAAGTGATCGCCTCTGTCTTGTCCACATCTGCACCGCTCTGGAATCCCCAATGCTTGTAAGTATCAAACTTTGAATTTTCTGTTAAGATTGACACATTAAACACGCCTGTCCGCACAATCATATCATGTGTGTAATTCTTCTTGTTAACCGCCACCACAATACGGTTGGGTTCTGTCGTTACCTGCGAAACCGTATTGACAATACATCCATTATCCTTGTCCCCCTCTTTGGCAGTTAATATAAACAGTCCATACGTTAAATGATACATTGCTTTCTTGTCCATTAAAAAGTCCTCCTTTATGCGCTTCTCGCTAATGCTCATTATAACATAAACCCATTTATATTGTAATATCCAAATGACAGATTATTATATTTCTTTTATACCCCTTGTGTGCTCTGGCACGCATACCAATCAATAGTTTGAAAGTGACCTTCTTTCAACCTTATATTCTCTGTGAAATAACCTTGTCAATCAGCCCAAATTCCAGTGCTTCCTGTGCTGACATATAGTTGTCACGCTCTGTTGCGAGGGCAATCTCCTCTATCGGTTTTCCTGTATTTTCTGCCAAAATGCGGTTCAGCCGCTGTTTGCTTTTCTGCATGTGGTCGGACATAATCTTGATGTCTGTCGCCTGCCCCTGAAAGCCATTTCCATGGATTGCGGGCTGGTGTATCATAATCTCTGCGTTGGAGAGGGCGATGCGTTTGCCTTTTGTCCCGCCTGCGAGCAAAAACGCGCCAAAGCTTGCCGCCAGTCCGATACAGATTGTCGACACATCACACTTGATATACTGCATCGTGTCATAGATGGCAAAACCTGCGGTGACAGAGCCACCCGGACTGTTAATATACAGCTGAATATCCTTTTCTGGGTCTTCCCCTTCCAAGTAAAGCATCTGCGCCACAACCAGACTCGCCGACGTATCGCTGACTTCCTCTCCCAGAAAGATAATCCTGTCTGACAATAAACGCGAAAAAATGTCATAGCTGCGCTCACCCCTGCCTGTCTGTTCAATTACATATGGAATCATACTCATGCTGCCATATCCCCTCCCATTCTGTAAGTTGCGCCAGACCTATACTGCTGTCCGCGCAATGTAATCTTCGTCTGTATCGGATAAAATACACCATTTTTCCGATACGCCTGCGGCGAACACTGATATAGTCTGCTAAACGCGAGTGTAAATGCCTGCTGTGAATTGTAGTGAGCCTCATAGGCAATATCAATAATAGGCTTTTTTGTCTCAACAAGCTCCCTTGCCGCCAGCGTCAGCCTTTGTCCCTGTATGTATTTGTATATCGTGCAGCCTGTTTTCTCCGCAAAAGTACGCGCCATATAAAACTTGGAATAGTTCAGCGCCTCTGCGATCTTGTCCAGTGAAAGGTCTTCCCCTATATGCTGATCGATATAGGATACCACTTTTTCAAGCACTTTCTCATCATTCATCTGTACCGTCCTCCTTTTCTCTTTGATAGACACAGTATAGCATATATTCCCAGTCCAGTCTTAATAGAAATTGCCCTCTTACAAAACATGATTGAAAATTTGCAAGTTATTTTTGAACAGTTCCTAACAATTCCTAATCAATGGCTTCACATATATTCTGCAACAAAATCCGCCGGCATTACTCCTGGTAAACCGCACCCGCCAGTGATGAAACGATGCAATCTGCCATACAAGCCGAATACCAAGACCGTGCTCAGGCAGTTTGTCCAGCTTTATAGAAGCCCTAAAATTTTTGAGCTGCTCCTTGCTAACTCCGCACCCATTGTCCGATACTTCCAATTGAATCCTTTTGCATATCCATCGGCTCTGGCTCGTCAGACTTACACTGATCTCACACCCTTGCGGATTGTGGCTGATCGCGTTGTTGATCAGGTTTTCGATCAGCCGCTTAATCAATTCCCTGTCTCCCTTGACATAAAACTCCTCCAATGTTTCCATAATAGTGACACTAATGTCATATTTTTCATCCAGTCCCCTGTTGACAATCTCACAGATAGACTCTCTGATCAACGCAGGCAGCAATACTTTTTCCTGATGCCAGACTCCCATTCCATAGGTGAGTTTATTGGAGGTATTCAGATTGGTGACAAGTGTTTTGATACGGATTGCCTGCTGCTCTATCATCTGTGCTTTCTCGGCAACACTTTTCTTTTCAATCCACTCCATATTGCTTTGGGCGGAATGCAGAAGCTCATCTGCATAGCCGAGCACCAGTGAGAGTGGTGTGCGGATATCGTGCGATACACCCGCAATCCATGACGTTCTCTGCCTCTCCCGTCTGTGTTCATCATGTTTTATGATCAAAAATGGTCCAACCAAAAGCACTATTATATTCAAGAGCAAAAGAACCGGCAAGACATAAGCAAACATATTCACTGTACTGATCTGAAAGGAAAAATGATACTTCCATACAGTCTGTCTGGGCATTCCTGCCACTAGGACGACATCATCCAAAATATGTGTATAGACCGGATAATCATTCAGATAATATCTTGTAAACCGCACAATATCCCTTATCGTATAATGCTCTGGAACATCGTCGGGCAGCTGGTAACTCCAGACCACATCACCCGCATCGTCCAATAAAAAAGCAAATCCATGAAACGCATCAATCCTGTCGATCCCTTGTTGTGACATGCTGTACTGCGTTTCTCCCTGTTCATTAACAGTTTTCGTGACCTCTCTTGAAAGATATGTAGTTGAAAATTTCGTCATTCCCGAATCTGTTTTCAGACCAAAATAGGTCATGACAAGAAGATCCGCCACCAGCATCACAACAAGCATTATGATCGTCAATACCACTATTTTTATAAAATTTTCCAGTCTTCTCATACAATTTTATATCCCAACCCCCTGACCGTCAGCAGGTGCTCTGGCTTTGACGGATTTTCCTCCAATTTTTCCCGCAGATGCCTGATATGTACCATGAGGGAATTTTCATATCCGTAACTTCCGTCAGGCCAAAGTGTATCACACAGCACATTGATGGAGAGGATTCTTCCCCTGTTTTCACACAGCTTTTTTAACAGGACATATTCCTTTGCCGTGAGCGTATAGTCCTCCCCGTCCGCACTAATCGTCCCTGCTCCCCAGTTAATCAGCGCTTTTCCAATCCTGTCTGTTCCTGCCGTATCATCGATATGATAAGTTCGTTTCAACACTGCCTTAATCCGCAGAAGCAGCTCTTCCGGCAGAAAAGGCTTTGTGATATAATCGTCCGCACCAAGCCCCAGCCCCCGCAGCCTTACCTGATCTTCGTCCCGCGCTGAAAGAAAAATGACTGGCAGACTGCTGCCCTTTATTTGCTTAATCTGTTCAAATAAAGTGAAACCGTCCCCATCCGGCAGCATCACGTCCAGAAGTACGAGCTGGTACTCCTTTTCCCGTGTAAGCTGCATCGCACTGCTGCAATTTGCTGCCATATCCACGCACGGATATCCCTCCTTTTTCAACAAATTCCCCACCATATACAAAAGTGCGGCTTCATCATCCACCAGTAAGATTCTGCATTCGTGTAGTGTCATCTTATCCTCCTGTCTTTTTGTTATCCTATTACAACAGTATTATAACCGATATGAAGCAAAAAGTGCAGATTCACAGTGATAATTAAGGTAAACGTAAGGTAAATTTTGCAAAAATCCCTTGTTTTAAAGGCTTTCCGCCATCTCTTGTCACTAGCCTGTCACTAGTACTATTCTATCTGACTGCTCAATAAATCATCTCTATCCATCACATTTTCTTTAATTCGTTCCCAACACTATTTCCACATTATAACCAAGCCGCCCAAGCTCTGAAAGGACATCTGGTATGAACGCATGGGCGAAATCTTCACCGTTGCAGTTTAATGTAAGGTGCAATGAGTTCAACGCCCTTATCACAGTGTTTATAGCATTTGTTTCCCATTCTTTATATTTTTCTGTTTCGGTTCCAAGAGTAAATGCCTTTCCACTTTCGACAAGGCTTTGCAGTTCGTTTTGCGCTTCTTTTACGTAGTCCTTTGATGCTTGAATCTTTTGATTAAGTGTATCCCATGCAGCACCACTGCTCTTACCTTCTCTTTGCATCTGCGCTTGTTTTTCAAGAAGTTTTCCAAGTTCAGTTTCGGCTTTAGAAATATCGGATTGAATATATTTATATTCTTGCGTAGGTATCTTAACATCTTTTAGAGCGTCCATTTAAGAGCGCAATGAAGCAATCTTGTCAGCAGTTTTGGTCATACTGCTTTCGAGACTTTTTAATTCTTTTTGTGCATCTTTAATTATTATTTCTGTATTTACTCTTATACTTCCGTCGTATTGTGGCATAATAAAAAGACACCTCCATCTAAGCCGAGATGCCTTTTGCAAGTCTGCCCGTAACTGTTTGGGTTAGCGACTGCAACCTGTTATCAGCCCGTTTGCTTTTATACATCTATTTTTAATTCGATATCCGTTGTTCTGTCTGGACAGCCGATAAAATCTCCTTCCTGATTTTCTGCAATTTCCAGCCGCTATGATAAACTCATAGCAGAGGGATATGAAGTGAACGAGGGCACCAGGAGAAGGCGCTTCTAAACCGCCTTGTGAAATACAAGGCGAACCATCTGCTGTTCCTGCATGATTTCAAAGAGCATTACAGCAATAACATGAGTGAAAAAGACCTGCGGATATGTAAGAACCGGGATAAGATGGCAGGGGGGCAGAAATGCATCCGGCAGGGAAATGTACTGCAGGATCATGAGCTCTATCGAAACAGTAAAGCGCCGTGGTCTGAATATCTACCAAAGTATCATAGCTCTAATGAAAGGCAGACCAGTTATACAATAACCGATCTGTTTGCCACCCCTTAATAGCGGGGGGCTGAACTGTTACTCATATACCAGTATACGTCGGGATATCCCTATCTGGTATCCGCAATCTGCAAGCTTATGGACGAAAAGCTGCCTGTACAGGAAACTTTTGCGAGTGGGAAAAATATCTAGACAGCAGAGGGGGTTTTAGAGGCGGTAAAACTGATGATGAAATCCAATACTCCGTTGTTTGACAGTCTGGTAAAGCAGCTTGACATTTATAAGGATATGCGGAAAACGATGGAGGAGATTATTTATCAGGGAAAGAGAGTGCCGTTTAACCCCGATGAGAAATCAATTAATATGGGAAAAATGTTTGGGTTTATAAGAGAAGAAAATGGTCAGATTGTAACATCTGATCGCATTTTTGAAATGAGAATGCTGTCGCTTGACAACACTGTATTTAATCAAGGGTGAGCGCGGCAGGAGTCAGTTTCTTTTTGGTGGAAGGCTCAACATGGATTGTGTGCTTGAAAAGTTTGTGGAGTATTTTCATGACATTTACGGTGAGTGCGATATACAGTTTGTCGAAGAGTATGGCCGTAAGTTTTTCCTGTTGTATCTAAAACCAATCATAACTGGGACAGGAAATTATTCCTTGGAGGCACAGTCTAGGGATGCTTGGAGGACAGATGTCATCGTGGATTATGCAGGGGGAGCAGTTTATCATAGAAATGAAGATCTGGAGAGGAAACGAATACAATGAACGCGGTGAGAAGCAGCTTACAGGTTATCTGGATTACTTCTATCAGAATAAAGGGTATCTGTTGAGCTTTAACTTTAATAAAAAGAAAGAGATTGGTGTGAAGACGATCACCCTTGGGGATAAGACCATCGTGGAAGCGGTTGTCTGATATAAGATAAATAGAAAAAGCTGCCAGCCGGAGCGTGTTCCCGGGATAATCCATGTGAGACCGGACACCTCCGATACAGCAGAGCCATACTCCTCCCAGAACTGGCAGCTGACAATATTATAAGTCGAATCATAGGGAAATGCAAGTCTTTATAAGCATTTGATTTTCACTACTTTTGTTGGAAGGTTACTGTTCACGGGTCAGCTTGACTTAAAGAAACCGATGGTTTAGACTTAATA
>CAMWLV010000084.1 GCA_947175175.1 uncultured Lachnospiraceae bacterium | reverse complement strand
AGGACAGGATCCGCTATATCCGCACGAATGCACTGCTCGCCTCTGACGCGGAAAGTGCACGAACCTACTACCATTATGCATCTGATGAAATGTCGAGCATTACCCATGTGGTGGACAATGAGGCTGGAGAGATACTCAACCGTTATGAATATGATGCATGGGGCAATCTGATCGCTTATGAGGAGAAAGTACCGGATCGCTTTAGGTTTAACAGTCAGCAGTTTGACCCAATAAGCCAGCAGTATTACCGGCGGGCGCGCTATTATAACCCTGTCATTGGGCGGTTTACACAGGAAGATACCTACCGTGGGGACGGGCTGAACCTGTATGCATACTGTGCGAATAATCCTGTTTATTATGTTGACCCGAGTGGGCATATTATTTGTAAAGAAATAGCAAACGAACTCATACAAAAGATTCTTTCAGGTAAAGGACTAACTATAGGAGAACGAGCAAAGTTAGTCAGATACTTAAAAAACAAAATAAGAATGTAAATGATGATCAAAAAAGACAGGAAGATAAGACATCAACGTGTTCTAATGGGGAACTAAAAGAAATTGCTACTCATAACAACAAATTATTTAGCAGGTCTGTAGAATTTAATGCTGGGAATTTGGGAACAGGTTATACTTATAAAGTTTATCAAAGAAACGATATTGATTGGAACAAAGTAAGGACAAAAGGTGCTAAAAAGGGGAATAGGTCTAACAAATGCAGAAGCAGCAATTTATGGTTTAGGTCCTATTTTGGATGATGGAAATATTGCTACATTACATCATTCAAGACAGAAAAGCATAGGACCACTATTTGAGGCTTCAACACGATATCATAATATCTCCAATGCAAAAAGAGCACCATTACATCCATATAAAGGCGGTTTACATCCATTTTATCCAATGAACCAAGTTACAAGAACAAAATTTCAACAGATTGATTCTATTGAATATTGGAAAGCTAGAGGCAGAGATGCAATGAGAGGAGTGTATTGATAATGAACATCATATGTCAAATAAAAAAAGTTTTGGACGATGAGGATGATTTAGAGTTATATACTAGAAAGGATAAAGAGAAAGTGCTTCAGGCATTTGATAGATTAGATGTGAAAGTATCAAGATTGGTTGAGGAATTTTTTTTAAATCTTGAAGGGCCATTTTGGGGAGAATCATTAGGAATGTTGTTTCTTGACATAATTAATGACGATGTAAATATTGAAAGTGAAACAAATGTATGTAGAAATATACATATGTTTCCCAAGCAATATTTGGTATTAACAGAAATGGTAGCGGATGAGATAATTGTATTGGATAGTATGAATGATAAAGTTTATAGGGTTGATTTTGAAGGAGGGGATATAAAACTTTTAAATGGTGAATTAGAGGAAGATTGGAATAGTTTTGAGGATTTTTTACGATCATACTTTGGATTAGATACCTAAAAACGTTTTGACGTTAAATTATAAAATTTTGGTTCCGTTTTATCCGGGTTAGGGCTTGGCAAGATAGAAAGGGAAAGAATGTTAATTTCAGAAAAGTGTGATAAAATAATGGAATTGATTCCAGATATGGGATGTAAGCAATGTGTCATATTAGGAATAATAGGAATGGCAAGAACTATCGGTTTGGTGAAACATATATCTGCGCATAAGCAATTTAAGAAAATGTCAGATTTTGATATTTATATACATGGAGGGATTAAAAAGGTATTGTATAATGATTTGGACATTAATAAAAAATTAAGAAAGGAATAAAGATATGTAACTCATTAATTTCGGCTTTAGAGCAGTATGATTATTCTGATATATCAGACAATCAGGATAGTTGCCTTATGGACACAGCTTATCGTTTGGTTGAAAGATGGTTCTATTTTATTGACGGATTGTCCTATGATTTCAATGATAATAAGTGTAAGCGAATAGCTAGATATTCAACAATACCAGGCAGTATGATATATACGTATTTATGTGTTTTATATCATGTAGAAAGTTTAAGCGATAAAAGGGCAGAGGAGCACCCCATATATAAGAAAGAATTGAATATTATTGATAATGACATGCGATTTGTTCAAGAAGATCATAGTAACAGTGAAATAGAACAAAGGGTTAAGGGATATATGGAATATAAATTTTGGGAATAATGTGTGTGGCCGTGTAATTATGTGAAATTTGGGAAGATATGTGCGCTTTTTGGTATAAAGTAATATGCCAAATGAACATTTTGACAATAGTAAAGTATGCGTCTTATTTACAGACGGCAGATATTATTATTGTCTTTTTTAATCAACTGGAACGAGACAGATCGCACCTATGATAAGTACTGTTGCCTTCTCAGTAAAGAAAACGTGGGAGGGGGAACCGGAAACAGGCACCACCTTGACAGCGTGGGCAGATGCATGGCGGTCATAAATTGATGCGTGGGGGAACCTGACTACCTGTGAGGAGAAAGTACATAACCGTTTCAAGTTCAACGGACAGCAGTACGCTCCTGTAAGTCAGCAATATTATTTAAGGGCACATTATTACAAAAACCACGTTGACACTTTGAAAATGTTCCAAGTAAAGTCGAGGAGATGAAACCAATATTGAAATTATTAAAAAAGGCCAAAATACTATCGACATTTGGTCACGAAAAGCCATTTTAGGAGGATAGTGTGAAAAATGCAAAGGGTGGCGTTGTTCATTTCTATTTGAGCTGCTGAAAGCGGCATGGAGGGATTTTTATGTTTAAGGATGATATTGTAAGGTCAATTGGTGTTGTATTAAAGGAAAATGGACACAAAATGATAGATTTAGGGAGAGGCTGTATTTATTTTATGAAACGGTATTCACCGGATTTGGCATTTTATATCAGATGCAGTGACAATAGGAATTATCAAGGTGATATATCATTGGAATTGTTTTTTACGGCTGTTGATATACCTTGTGATTCCCTGTGCACGTTTGGAATAGGTGTTCATATACAGGTATTGAGGGTATTTGATGATATTACAGATGAGCTAATGAGGGCTTCAGGAGAAAAAATTGTCGTTATCGAAAACGGTATAGGCGGTCTGTCTCAGGCGATTCTGAATGAACTGGAAACCCCATATGTTATGACTGGTAGAATTCCCGTTTATAAACGACAGCGTGCGATTTACAAACTGGTAGAGGAGGATGAAAGCATACGACAGGAATTTGAAATGTTAAAAAAAGATGTATGCCAAAAGATAAGAAACAGGAGAGACAAACAGGCATTCCAACTGGGTGGAGATTTTGCGAAACATTTATCAAAAGAATATTTTAGGAACAAGGGCATAGATTTGGATTTTGAAGATATTCAGGGTTATTTCTGTTCTCATGTATATGCACAGTGTATATTAGATATTTGAGTCTGCTATAAGAATGAATCCCCCAGTAAGCCAAAGATTTGGTATGTTGGGGGTAAAGTAAACAAAGGCAGGGAAGAAATAGGGCACGGAAACGAGGTATGCCTACAGCATTTACAGCAACCTCGCGGAGCGCAGGGCACGGAAGCTGTAGATACGATCAAGAAGGTGGAGGCGGGCACTTATGACCTGATTTTGATGGATATTCAGATGCCAATTATGGATGGTTACGAGGCGATACGGCGGATCTGGGCATTGGAGGATTCTGCGCGTGCGTCTGTTCCGATCGTGGCGATGACGGCAAATGCAAAATCCGAACAGATTGTGATCATAGAGGCGGATGTACCAATTGTGGAGCAGGATCGTATCGGCGAGACGAGGGAGACCGCTCTGGATGAGGAACAGAATGATACAGAAAAAGCAGCATCAGGTGAGGATCTCGATGTGGTGGTTCCAAATACTGCCGATGATGACTGGTATAAGAAAGGGACCATTTATATAGATGATCATGGGAATCAGTTGGAAGTGTTCTTCAATGATGAGGGCGTGATCGAATTTGCTGTTAATGGTCTTTCTATGTATTTCACCAGGGCGGATGATTTTCAGCAGGAGAATAATCGGAAAGTTTATATATGTGATGATGGCACTGTGATCATTTATTATCCGGGAGAACCAGCGCATCTTGAAATTTCGGATGGTGATTATGCCGGACTTTTCAGCCCTTTAATGTAGTTCCTCCATATGCGTAGGTGACAGGCAGACAGATTAAAGAAGACTTTTCCTGCATGGTTTCGTCCAGCAGGAGCCTGACGCACATTTTGGCAATATCAGGTATTGGTTGTACGATTGTAGAGCATACATAATCTATGTCCCTGAAGAAGTGTATACCATCAAAGCCGATGACCTGTACGTCCTCGGGAACTCGTTGGTTTAATTTGCGCAGCATTTTCAGCACAAAATAAGCAAGTCCGTCTGTCACACAAAATATCCCGTCAAAGGATAATCTGCCATCAACGATGTGGCTTTCGAGAAATTGTTCAAACGCTTCATAGGGTTCATCATCCCCCATAATTTTCGTTTCATATTGCAGTCCGCGGGCGAGACAGCCGTTTTCAAAGCCGGCTTTCCGCTTATTGGGTTCATTGCTGATGGAGGATCCTTTGCGTAAAAAAGCGACATTTTTGCAGCCAAGATCTGCCAATTTCTCTGCTGCAAGCTGCCCTCCCGCAAAGTTATCGCAGGACACACATGGAACATGGCTCCCTATACAGCGGTCGATTGACACAAAAGGAATATTTTCATGGATGACCAGATCAGGATTATAGGTCAGTCCGATAATCCCATCTACTTTATGCTGCCGTGCCATTGTGATATATTCCTGTTCTGCGTTGGAATCGTAATCGGTGGAGCAGAGCAGCATATGATAGTTCTGTTTCAAAAGCGCGAGATTGATGTGGTAAGCGAGGGAAGCATAGAAAGGTTCTTCTGTATTCGGAATCAGAAGAACGGCTGTATGGCTTTTGCTTGCCCTGAGTCCCTGCGCATAACTGTTTACCTGATAGTTTAGCTTTTGGATGGCTTCTTCCACCCGAATCCTGTAGGAATCGCCTACGGGAAGTCCGTTTACAACCTTGGATACAGTACCAAGGGCGACACCGGCTTCTTTTGCGACATCTTTCATAGTCGGATTGGATATTTCTTTTTTCATGAGATACTCCTTTCGAGCAGTTCTTTATCATTTCGTAAACAGATATCTTAAATAGGACACGGCACTGTCGCGGCGCGGTGAATTTGCAAGAATGCCAAGATAGACAGGCTCCTTGAATCCGGCATTGCGAATCAGATCTGTGTGGGACAGGTCAATGCCATAATAATGTTCCTCTGTTATGGCATGGTAGGTGACAGAAGAATCAAGCTGCACTTCAATGGAGTTGTCTTCCAAAATGGTAATATTTTCAGCAAAATCCTGTTTTATGGTATCGTACAGAACAGAATCTGTCTGTAATAGAAAATCTTCAAGGTCGTACAAGTAACCGTTTTGCGAAAATGCGTCAAATGCTTCCTGGTTCATGAGAACGATATCCAGCACTTCACCGTCTATGGCGGCAAGGATCTTCATGCGGGAGGCATAAGCGTATTGGAAGTATGCATTCTGTTCATCGTCTGTCAGATACAATCCCGTGTACAGTTCCAGCCTGTTTTTGGAAGGGTCCAGGTTCAGATATTCCACAAAATCATCGCTGAGCCCTTCTGTCAGGTCTTCGCCGGCATTTACGTTGACCAGCGCAGCGTACAGGATTGTATCTTTGTGGGTAAAATGATTATATGAGACATACACAAGGATATACAGCAGGATACCAAATAGTGCCAGCGGAAGTTTGTAATAATCCCAGATATACTGTATTTTACTTTTTCCATTTAATGATTTCAAATTCTCATTCTTTACCAATGATTTCATGATTATCCTTCCTGTGAAGCAGTGTCGTTTTCCTCCATCTTTTCCTGACATAACAGCAGTATGTTGGAAAGCAGATAAGAACAGAGCAGCGCGCAGAGTCCCTCGCCAAAAACGATAAACGGCGTGAAAATGTTGATGACGACAAATGCCATAACAAAATAGATGACAGCCATGATCACTGTGCAGAGCAGAAAGCGCATGCCAAGCATGATGGAATTTTTGAACATTGCCTTGACTGTGTTGTCGAATCTTGCGAGCAGCGGGAAGATATACATCAGTATGATTGCATATGCCACAGCAGCAACGACAAAAATTGCTGTTCCAACTGCCCAGAACGCATTTTCAAACCGCATATGGTAAAATACATACCCATCAACGGCAAGGATGATTCCAACAGTGAGAAGAATGAGCCAGATGATCGTACCCTGTCTGAAATTCTCCTTAAATGAGTGGAAAAATGACTTCGTCAGATTGCCTTCCTCATTCTTGGCAACTTTTAAGGTAACATAGAACAGTGCCGTGGTGGATGCACCGATTGTGATGACGGGCAGGCAGCAGACCAGCCACAAAATATTCAGATAGGCACTGTAGGTTATTTTGGTGATAAAAGACATCAGCGGTCCGTCGTGGCTTAATACATTGCGCATATAAACGCTCCTTTCTTATTCCTTTTTTATTCCTGTTTCTGCTTCTAAACAGTTTCTTAGTCTTCAGTTGACTCCCTGTAAACCAGGCTTGTTTCTGTGTAAATCCTGCGGAAATTCAAGGAAGGTTCCTTGATTCTTGACATCAGCAGGTGTACTGCGGAAAACCCCATGATCTGGCTGTGGATATGGATCGTAGTCAGCGTGGGCGAAGTTACTTTTGATTCCGGGGAATCATCAAACCCGCACAGATAGATATCCTGCGGCACTGAAATTCCCAGTTCTCTGAACACGTTCATGATGTCAACGGCGACAAAATCGTTTGCGCAGATAAACACGTCTGGCAGTTCTTTCAGTTTCTGGATCTGTTCTTTTAGATAGGCACGATATGGTTCATATCCCGGCGTTTGGATACCCGGTCTGTTTTTAATGATGCAGTATTCCTCGGAACAGGAGAGACCAGCAAGATACATGGAATTCCGGTAGGCGAGAAAGCGCTCATAAAAGGACTGACAGTGCATGATATCACCGATAAATCCAATTTTTTTCTTGCCCCTGCGGATCATTTCCCAGACAAAGCAGCAGATATTCGTCTGGTTATCCATATAGAGGCAGTCTGACTTTAATGGTTTGTCATAATCAATTATCGGTGTATCCACAAAAAGCGTCGGAAGATCCAGATCACAGAGCATATAACAGTAGTCCCTGTTGAACATTTCCACACAGATGATTCCGGCAGTTCTTTCCTTATTATAGGTGTTGGGCAGCGACAGGCTTTCAAGCTCATGTTTCTGGATGCGGTGCATGGTAAAGCTATAGCCCAGTCCGGAAAGTTCCCGCTGGAATTTGTCCAGCATGGTGGAGGCAAAATGAGAACTTCCTATAGAATTGGAGGTAAACAAAGAAATCTCCCTTTTTGTTGTTTCCGGCAAAAAATTGACTTCGGGCCTGTTGGAATTATAGATCATTGCATAGGAAAACTGTTTATAGCCCATCTCGATTGCTTTTTTCAATACCCTTTCCCTGGTGGCATCGGCGAGAAGTCCGGTATTATTGATTGCTTTGGATACAGTGTTGCGGGAAACCCCAAGTTCGTCGGCAATATCCTGAATTGTGACACGGTCAGCCATGAGAGCTCACTTCCTTTCCTCTAAGGCGTGTTTGAAAAATCATTCCTGCCATCTGCACGCCCTTGTTCGCTTGTCATTTCATGGGTTACTTTTATGTTACATACATTATAATGTAAAAATACAACTGTTTCAAATTTAAAATATATAAAAAACAGAATTTTTCCAAATAATTTCAACAAATAAATACTTTTATGGTCAAAATGAGTATTGTTTATAAAAAAAATTAAAAAAAAATATACAAAACGTAAAAAAAACTATTGACCAAATGTAAAAAATATGATAATGTATATTTACAAAGTTCATTTGAAACTTTTACATATGTACAACAAAAGACGCGTCGAATGTAACAATGAAACCAAACCAAAAAAAGAAAGGAGAACGTAATGGGCAACACAAGTGTAAGCACAAAAAAGGAAGATACAGGACTGCACAATTCGATTGTTTATATTATTCAACACTGGCAGCTGTATGTATTCTTCCTGCTTCCGGCATTGGCATTGACGATTATCTTTCGGTACATACCAATGGGCGGTATTCTGATTGCTTTTGAGAAGTATAATCCGATCAAAGGCATTACGGGAAGCGAATGGGTAGGCTTCAGGCATTTCCAGCGTTTCCTGTCCTCACCTGACTTCCTGAGCTATCTGGGAAACACCATTAAGCTGAGTGTTTTCGGTATGCTTTGGGGATTTCCGGTTCCAATTCTTCTGGCATTTCTGTTGAACAGAATTGAGAGTAAAGGGATTAAGAAGAAGGTACAGTTGGTACTCTACATGCCGAACTTTATTTCTGTCATCGTACTTTGTGGTATCGTCAGGATTTTCTTATCTGTCACAGGTCCCGTAAATATGCTGCTTGGCGCACAGATCAACTTTATGACCATGCCGCAGGCTTGGCGAACCATCTATATCGCCAGCGGTATCTGGCAAGGTGCAGGCTGGGGTTCCATTATCTACACAGCAGCGCTGTCCAATGCAAGTACAGAGCTGAAGGAAGCCGCAGTAATTGACGGAGCTAACATTTTCCAGCAGATCAAGGCGGTGGAGTGGCCCGCAATCAAGAGCACGGTTATTATCCAGTTCATCATGCAGGCAGGTAATATCATGAGCGTCGGATTCGAGAAGGCTTATGCACTGCAGACCGATTTGAACCTTGGAGCATCAGAAATCATTGCAACCTATGTGTATAAGAAAGGTCTTATCAGTGGTGATTACAGCTTTTCAACCGCGGTGGGATTGTTCAACACCGTAATCAATGTCATTCTGCTTGTCGCAGTAAACAAGATTGTGGCAAAGATGAATGACGGACAGGGACTGTAAAGGAGGATTGCTATGAAAAAGAAAAGTAAATTTGCAAAATATTCCTTGCAGGATAAGGCGATGCTGTTGACCGGATACATTTTGCTGGGTTTGTTTGTCATTGCGATCATAGTTCCCATGATCTATATTATCGTGGCATCGTTTATTGACCCTGTTACCCTGCAGAACAAGGGAATTACCTTTGATTTCAGCAAATGGACACTGACGGCGTATGAGCGTGTTATGACTAATAAGCAGATCTGGGTTGGATTTAAGAATGCAGTCATTTATTCCGTGGTATTTACCTTTCTTTCGGTTATGATTACCATGCTGGCTGCGTATCCCATGTCAAGGTCAGATTTCAGGGGAAGGAAGTTCTTTAACGTCATCTTTGTGATTACCATGTTCTTTGGAGGCGGTCTGATACCGACTTACTTGTTGATTAGTAATATGAATCTGAAAAACACCATGTGGGCGATTGTCCTTCCGGGAGCATTCAGCGTCTGGAACATGATCATCGCAAGAACATATTATCAGGGTATTCCGGGAGAGCTTAGGGAAGCCGCTGATGTGGACGGTGCAAATGAGCTGACATTTTTCTTCAAGATTCTGCTGCCGGTATGTATGCCCATTATTGCTACCCTGTCCCTGTGGCAATTTGTAGGAATGTGGAACAGCTACTTTGATGCAATGATTTACTTGGATGATGCTTCCAAACAGCCCCTGCAGCTCGTACTCCGTGCGATCCTGATTCAGAGTAAGCCGGACGAGGGAATGATCTCAGACATGCAGAGTACCGCAGAGCGCGCACAGCTCAGTGAGCTGCTCAAATATGCAACCATTATCATTTCGAGCCTTCCGCTGCTTGTTATGTACCCCTTCTTCCAGAAGTACTTTGACAGCGGAGTTATGGCAGGTTCTGTAAAAGGTTAATACGAACGAAGTTCATAGTGCAAATATTGTGCAGAGGCACAAATTCGCAAGAGTTTGGCAACTGCATGGGTTAGTCTCATATTAAAATTAAAAAGAGAAAAGAAAAGGAGAGGGATTATGAAAAATAAGTTAGCAAAACGAGTAATGGCTCTTGCACTGGCGGCAAGTATGCTGACTGCCTTGACAGCATGTGGCGGAAACAAGTCTGATAACTCACTCAATACCGGGGAAATGCAGGAAGTAGATACGGCGGATCTTCAATTTCCGCTGGCTGAGAAAACGACCCTGACTGGAATGACTCGGTTTCCGGCAAATACGGAATCGGATCCAAACAAGCGTACCATCTTTAAGCGTCTGCAGGAAAAGACTAATGTGGAGATTGAATGGAAGGCGATTCAGGATGACCAGTGGGGTGACAAGATTACATTGGCAATGGCAGATACGAGCACATTGACAGATTTCATCTTTTTTGCAGGTTTTAATGACAATGATCTGCTGCGCTACGCTGATCAGGGAGTTATTATTCCGTTGGAGGATTATATCGATGCTTACATGCCGAATCTGAAAGGTGTATTTGATAAGTTCCCTGAATACAAGAAAATGAGTACCGCTACGGATGGGCATATCTGGGCGCTCCCATGGATCGAGCAGCTCGGTTCTGAGAAGACGGCGATCCAGACCGTGAGCGAGATGAGTTTTATCAATAAGAAGTGGCTTGATTTCCTTGGATTAGAGATTCCGACAACCATTGACGAGTTTGAGCAGGTTTTAATTGCTTTCCGTGACAATGCCTCTGAGCTGCAGAAAGAATTTGGAATTGATGGAAGCATCATTCCGATGTCATGTATCGTAAATGACGGAAGCCAGGACATGGCGCTTTTGATCAATGGATTCGGAGAAGGCTATGGAGACGGCGATCAGGGCAGGCATATTGCGGTTACAGATGACAAGAAGGTAATCTGTACAGGCACACAGGAAGGCTTTAAGAAAGGTATTGAATGGCTGCATAAGCTGTACGAAGAAGGCTTGATTGATCCGGAAGCATTTACGCAGGAGTGGTCTACCTATGTGTCAAAGGGTAAATCAGGACGTTACGGTGTATGCTTCAGCTGGGACTGCGCTAATATTATTGATGATTTTAACGGTTGGGTTCCGCTTCCGGCATTAACGGCGGATGTCAGAAATATCACACCTGAGAACGGTTCCTTTACAAGCGGATACGACCGCGGACGCTGTGTTGTAACAGCAGTGGCAAAGAATCCTGCACTTGTATGCGCATGGCTTGACCAGATGTACGATCCGTTCCAGTCTCCGCAGAACAACTGGGGTACTTATGGTGAGGACGATGACTTTGACATCTTCGTGCTGGGAACCAATGCGAACGGTGACGAGATGCTGCAGCATGCACCGCTTGGAGACGCTTCCCCTGTAGAAGTAAGAGAAGCTGAGAGTGTAAACGGACCACTGGCAGTTCTGGATGAGTATTATGGTGTCTATGTGACCTGTCCGGATGATGCACAGTACCGTCTGGACTGGATTAAGGATAATTTCACACCAGATATGAATACAAAGTATGTTTATCCGAATGTATTCATGAGTCAGGAGGATACAGAGGAGCTTTCTAACCTGCAGAACGATATCACAAAGACAATCAATGCAAAGAGATCAGACTGGATCATGAACGGTTTTACGGATGCAGACTGGGATGAGTATCTCAAGAGCCTTGATGCTTATGGATTGGAAGATCTGCTGGCAATATTCCAGAAATATCTGGACGCATATTATGAATAAAAATATAAGATAGTAAGGAACGGTTCAGCAATACACAAGTCAGGATATATAGGTTATTTTTGAACAGATCCTAATATAAAACTGAAAAGAGTCGGCGCTTCCGCTGGCTCTTTTCTAAAAAATAGAATATGTCAGGAAAGGTAAAAGGTGATTGGTTATGAGTAGCCAGACATTGCGCGAGGCACGTAAATATGAGGAAGCTTCGGCAAAAATGATACACAGTGACGACAGACCCTCGTTTCATTTGTCTACCCGTGTGGGGTGGATGAATGATCCGAACGGGTTCTCATATTACGGCGGGAAATATCATATGTTTTATCAATATCACCCATATGACCCGAACTGGGGCCCTATGCACTGGGGACATGCAGTCAGCGAAGACCTGCTGCACTGGGAATATTTGCCTGCTGCGCTTGCGCCGGATGAGCCATATGACAGGGACGGATGCTTTTCAGGGAGCGCGGTTACGCTGCCGGACGGCAGACAGCTGCTGATGTACACCGGAGTAGTGAAGGAACGGCAATGGAGCGGAGGATTCCAGGAGGTGCAGACACAGTGTCTTGCCGTGGGAGACGGTATTGACTATGAAAAATATGAGATGAATCCCGTGCTGGACGAAAAAGATCTGCCGGAGGGCAGCAGCAGATTTGATTTCCGCGATCCCAAAATGTGGCAGAAAGAGGATGGTACTTATTGCTGTATCGTTGGCAATCGTCCGGCAGACGGCAGCGGGCAGATATTGCTGTATACGAGCCCGGATGGATTCCAGTGGAAGTTCAAAAGTATATTGGCTTCCAACAGGAAACGGTTTGGTAAAATGTGGGAATGTCCGGACTTTTTCCAACTTGATGGGAAATGGGTGCTGCTTACCAGCCCGCAGGATATGCTTCCGCACGGTTTTGAGTATCACAACGGGAACGGTACGCTCTGCCTGATTGGTGATTTTGATGAAGAGGCAGGTACATTTCAGGATCAGCATGACCAGTCGATTGATTACGGCATTGATTTCTATGCACCGCAGACTCTGCTCATGCCGGACGGACGCCGTGTTATGATTGGCTGGATGCAGAACTGGGATACCTGCCAGCAGCGTGCCAAAGATGTACTTTGGTTTGGGCAGATGAGTCTGCCCCGCGAATTGTCCATCAAAAATGGCAGGCTGTATCAGAGGCCGATTCGGGAACTGGATGCGTTCCGTTCGAATAAAGTGGCTTATCAGGATATTACATTTTCAGATACAATCAAATTGGAAGGAATCAAGGGACGCAGGGTGGATATCGAACTGAATATTCGTCCAGGTGACGAACAGAATCTCTACCATAAATTTGCACTCCGTTTTGCGCAGAATGAGAAGTATCAGACTTCACTGAGTTTCCGGCCAAGGGAAAACATCTTAAAAGTGGACAGGAAATATTCCGGTTCCAGAAGGGCGATCATCCATCAGAGACGCAGCAAGGTAAAAAGCGAAAATGGGATGATAAAGTTGAGGGTTATATTGGACCGGTTTAGTGTTGAAGTTTTTGTGAATGATGGGGAACAGGTTCTGAGTGCGACCTTGTATACAAGTCAGTCCGCAGATGGCATATTGTTCTATGCAGACGGAACAGTGAATATGGACGTTGTAAAATACGATTTGATTGTATGATGTTTCAGGAACTATGGAAAATAGCATGTACGACTTGTGCAGGGTATTTCTCCGATGTTCCTTATGGAGGTATGCAGAATGGAGAAATTTGATGTAGTAGCTCTGGGGGAGCTGTTGATTGATTTTACTGAGAACGGAATGAGCGGTCAGGGAAATCCATTGTTTGAGGCAAATCCAGGCGGCGCGCCATGCAACGTTCTGGCAATGCTCTCAAAGCTGGGACGCAGGACGGCTTTTGTTGGGAAGGTTGGAAAGGATTTTTTTGGAGAGCAGTTAAAGAACGCGATCGCCGAGTCTGGTATTAATGCCGATAACCTGTATATGGATGAGGAAGTCCACACGACACTTGCTTTGGTGCACACATATCCGGATGGGGACAGGGACTTTTCTTTTTACAGGAATCCCGGTGCGGATATGATGCTGAGGGAAGATGAACTCAATGAAGAGCTGTTGAGAAATACAAAGCTCTTTCATTTTGGCACTCTTTCCATGACAGATGCAGGTGTGAGAGCTGCGACGAAGAAAGCTGTCGGGATTGCAAAGGAAAGCGGCGCAGTGGTTTCTTTTGACCCGAATCTGCGTCCTCCCCTCTGGAAGTCGTTGGATGACGCAAAGGAACAGACAGCTTATGGGCTTTCTCAATGTGATGTATTAAAGATATCCGACAATGAGATCCAGTGGTTTACCGGGGAGGAGGATTTTGATGCCGGTATTCGCAAACTGAAGGCACAGTATGATATTCCCCTGATCATGCTCTCCATGGGAAGAGAGGGGAGCCGTGCTTATTATAAGGATTTGCGCGTGGAGATTCCGCCGTTTATACAGGAGGGCACGATTGAGACAACAGGAGCAGGCGATACCTTTGGTGCGTGCTGTCTGCACTATGTGTTAGAGTATGGATTGGGGAATTTCGACGAACAAAAACTGTCAGAGATGCTTACTTTTGCCAATGCAGCGGCCTCTATTGTAACGACAAGAAAGGGAGCGCTGCGCGTGATGCCCGGCAGGGAGGAAGTGGAGTTATTGATTTCTGGTCGGAGTTAATTTGATTTGAGATACCGCAGACTGGTATCATGGAAGGAGGGTGAAAGTTGTGAAAAAGGTCATGAAACGGATTCTTTGCATATCAATGACTTTTTTGCTGTATGGCTGTGGACAGACTGGAACGCCGCAGGATGCAAAAGGCGATACCAATGCGCAGGAAGAGACCGGAACGATGTCTGAAACAGGGAAGGATGAGGCTGCTCAGGAGGCTGCCCAGGATTTCGAGGGTGAGAAAGATTTTGCAGAGCTGAGTCCGGCGAAACAGGAAGCGGCGTATCATTACCGTGCCTTTTTTCTGCCTGCCATAGACGGTGTGGCACAGCCGTATGTCGGGGATACAATGCCGTATTATGAGGATGGGGTGTATTACATTTATTATCTGAAGGAAGGGGGCGATTCCTACAATCACTCTGTATTTCTTACAACGACAACAGATTTTGTATCCTATTCTGAGCAGGACGAAGTTGTGATTGAGGCCTCTGATGATGGAAGTCAGGACAGCTGGATTGGGACGGGATCGGTTGTAAAAGTTGACGGGAAGTACTATTTCTTCTATACCGGTCATACGGATTCCTCCACGGCAGAGTACAAAGAAAAAATCATGGTTGCTGAGAGTGATAATCTCACTGCTTTTCACAAAATAGCAGACTGGGAGATTGTACCGCCTGATGAGCTTGGACAGAAAAATGATTTTAGGGATCCGCAGGCATATTATGATTCCGATACAGGAATGATTTCCATGACGATAACGGCTTCGAAAGATGGCGTGGCGAGAATTTTGAAATATTCGGTCAGCGCAGACTTGCAGGAAATTAATTATGATGGCATTATTTTCAGCAATGCAGTCGGAGATTTTTGGAACCTGGAGTGCAGCGATACCTTCAAGATTGGCGACAAATGGTATATTACCTACTCAGCACAGGATGATACGCTCTGGTATGCTTCTGCTGATGAGCAGTTTGGCCCTTATTCTGAGGCGAGACGTCTGGAAGGCAAATTGTTCTATGCAGCAAAGCATGTTGAGGATGGCGATAATTCGTATATGGTTGGCTGGGCGAGAAGATCGGAATCCGCGACTTCAACACGGAGTGTTACCGCCTGGGCAGGGAACCTGACTGTACAAAAGATTGTCCAGAAAGAAAATGGCGATCTGGTTCTGGCTCCGGTAGAACGTATCGCGGAACAGTTCCAGAACAGCTGTGAGTTGCTGCTTGATGATACCAGCACTTCGATCGAAGCGGATTCTTCCTATCAATATGTCGATGCATATACATGTTATGAGAGGTTTATGCTCACAGGTAATTTCACTTATGAGGGAGATGGTTCGTTTGGGCTTTGCTTTGATTATAATGGAGAGACAGATAAATATAAGATGATTTCGATACTCCCAAGTGAGAATAAACTTCAGCTTTTGTTTAATGAAGGAAGTACATTGATTACGGAAATGGAAATTGAGCTAGCAGCTGGGGAGGAATATTCCTTTACTTATATACAGGAAGGTTCCGTTGGTATCTTTTATATTGATGATATGGCAGCCCTTACAGTCAGGCTGTACGGTGTCACAGGAAAGCCAGTCAAGCTGTTTGCCGAGAATAATTCGGTATCATTTACTTCATTACAGCAGTTTACGGATTGACTTTACGGTTTACGTGAAGGAAGATTCGTGTTGGAATAGAACGCCTAATCAACAGACTGCCTCTGATGAACGTTTTTTGGTTCATCAGGGGCAGTCCTCAGTGGATTCTCTGTAAATTAAGCTTGTTTCTGTATAGATTGTGCGGAAATTCAAGGAGGGATTTTTTATTCTGGAAATTAACAGGTGTACGGCGCAAGAGCCCATCACCTGGCTGTGTATTTTGACCGTAGTCAGGGACGGAGACACGATTTCTGACTCAGGGGAACCGTCAAAGCCGCATAGATAAACGTCCTGTGGAACGGAAATCCCCATATTTTTAAACACCTGTAATGTGTCTATGGCAATAAAATCATTTGCGCAGATAAAAACGTCTGGAAGATTACCTAGCTTCCTGATCGCCTCTGCCAAATATTCCCTATATATTTTGTATCCGGGACTTTTGGCGCCCTCTTTGTTGCCTGTAATGCAGTATTCCTCTGGGCAGGGCAGACCAGAAAGATACATGGCATTTTTAAAATTAACAAAACGCTCAAAAAATGACTGACAATACATAGTTTCTCCGATAAAGCCTATTTTCTTTTTGCCTCTACGAACCATTTCCCTGACAAAACTGTGAATGCAATATTGGTTGTCCATATAGAGGTGGTCTGCCTTTAATGGTGTATCGAGGCAATAAACGGGAGAGTCCACAAAGAGAACAGGGATACCAAGTTCACAGAGCATGGAGCAGTATTTCCTGTCAAACATCTCTACGCAGATGATTCCGGCTGAGCGTTCTCTGTTAAAGGAAGCAGGCAGTCTCAGGTCTTTTGCTTCGTTTTCCTGAAGCCGGTACATGGCAAAACTGTATCCCAGACTGAATAACTCGCTTTGAAATCTGTCCAGCATGGAGGAAGCAAAATGGGAGCTGCCTATGAAATTGGATGTAAACAGAGCGATTTCTCCCGTGACTGCTTCTGGGATGAGAGCCGCTTCCGGTTCATGGGGGCTGGAGATGCTCATATAGGAAAATTGTTTATAGCCCATTTCTATTGCTTTTCTTAAAACTCTTTCTCTGGTGGCTTCAGCGAGGATGCCAGTATTGTTGATGGCCTTGGAAACAGTATTACGGGAAACGCCAAGTTCATCGGCGATATCCTGTAGGGTGACGCGGTCAGCCATGGGTATCACTTCCTTTTTTTATAAATTATTTTTCGTAATTATCATAGTAATGTACAGAACATCACCTTTGTCCTGATCAATTAAAGTGTGCCTGGTCGGCCGCTGCAAATATGAAAAATCCATGAAAATGTGTGTGAAATACTAAAAAGCGGCATACTACCTGTTTTTTCTTAAATTCAATTATAATTCATGCATAATCATTTGTAAAGTCTTTGAAATTAATGGTAAATGAAACGTTTCGCGAACAGAATTGAAGCTGGCTCTTATACGCATCTCCGAGCCCACGAGACAGGCAGAATTCTCGTATGCCGTCTTCTGCTTGAAAAAAAAAAGGGGGGGAGG
>CAMWLV010000083.1 GCA_947175175.1 uncultured Lachnospiraceae bacterium | reverse complement strand
GCTTCGCAGAAGCCGGCTTGGCATTGTCATGAGTAATTTATTAACAGTTCCTTACTGGAACGGAGTGAACAGTAACTACAATATATTAAAAAAGTATAATAATTGTGCGAATTATTTGCACAATTATTATATTTGCGTTATACTGAAGCTAAGTAGTATGCAAATCGGAGGTAAATCCCATGAGTTTAGTACCATATGTCATAGAACAAACAAGCCGCGGAGAGCGTTCATACGATATTTATTCAAGGCTTTTGAAGGAACGCATTATATTCTTAGGCGAGGAGGTAAACGAGACAACGGCAAGTCTTACAGTAGCACAGCTGCTGTTTTTGGAGGCTGAAGATCCAGAAAAGGATATCCAGCTTTATATCAACAGTCCGGGAGGTTCCGTCACGGCGGGTATGGCAATTTATGATACGATGCGGTATATCAAATGTGATGTATCCACGATCTGTATCGGAATGGCAGCCAGCATGGGCGCATTCCTCCTTGCAGGCGGCACGAAGGGTAAGCGGCTTGCACTTCCTAATGCGGAGATCATGATTCATCAGCCGCTTGGCGGAGCGCAGGGACAGGCGACAGAGATTGAGATCGCCGCAAAACATATTCTGCGTACCAAGCAGAAATTAAACAGTATTTTGGCAGAGAACTGTGGTCAGCCGTACGACGTGATCGCAGCGGATACTGAGCGTGATAATTGGAAGACAGCTGAGGAGGCAATGCAGTATGGTCTGATTGATAAGGTGATCACTGACAGGGCTGATGCGGCGGAGGACAAAGAGAATTAGAGTATAGATAGATTGAATGAATTATGAGTAAAGGGAGAAAAAGGATGGCTGGAAAAAGCACTGAGGGAAGAGTAAGATGTTCTTTCTGCAATAAAACACAGGATCAGGTGAGAAAGCTGATAGCAGGTCCATCCGGTGTTTATATTTGTGATGAGTGTGTAGATATCTGTGCAGACATTATCGAGGAGGAATATGAGGAGGAGCAGATCGAGGGCGGTTTCGAGATCAACCTCTTAAAGCCTGTGGAAATCAAAGAGTTTCTTGACGAGTATGTGATCGGACAGGAAGAGGCCAAGAAAGTATTATCGGTGGCAGTATACAACCACTATAAACGTGTCATGGCTGAGAAAGATTTGGATGTAGAGCTCCAGAAGAGCAATATCATCATGATTGGTCCAACCGGTTCTGGAAAAACTTATCTGGCACAGACACTTGCCAAGATCATCAATGTTCCTTTCGCCATAGCAGATGCGACGACACTCACAGAGGCAGGTTATGTGGGCGAGGATGTTGAGAATATCCTTTTGAAGCTTATTCAGGCAGCTGATTATGATATTGAGAGGGCTCAATATGGAATCATCTATATCGATGAGATTGACAAGATTACCAAGAAGAGTGAAAATGTTTCGATTACCAGGGATGTTTCCGGTGAGGGTGTGCAGCAGGCACTTTTGAAGATTGTTGAGGGGACAGTGGCAAGTGTGCCTCCACAGGGAGGAAGGAAGCATCCGCATCAGGAACTGATACAGATTGACACGACCAATATCCTGTTTATCTGCGGCGGTGCTTTTGATGGACTTGACAAGATTGTTGAGAACAGGCTTGACCGCAAGTCGATCGGATTTAACAAGGATATCGCAGAGAAGACGACAAGGGATATCGGCGCTGTATTTAAGGAAGTGACACCGCAGGATCTGACAAAATATGGCCTTATTCCTGAGTTTGTCGGCAGGGTTCCGATCAACGTATCGCTCGAGGGGCTTGATAAGGAAGCTCTCGTGAGAATCCTGAAGGAACCGAAGAGTGCGCTGATCAAGCAGTATCAGAAGCTTTTTGAGTTCGATAATGTAAAGCTTACCTTTGAACCGGATGCGATTGACGCGATTGCCGAGAAAGCGCTGGAGAGAAAGACAGGAGCCAGAGGCCTGCGTTCCATCATGGAGAGTATTATGATGGATATCATGTATGAGATTCCTTCCGATGACACGATTGAGAGCTGTGTGGTCACGAAGGAGTCCGTAGAAGGAACAAGTCAGCCTTTTGTAGTACACCGCGAAGCAATGCGCACAGAGCGAGAGAAAAAGGCGAGATAAATAAATCGATTAATCATAAGCGCCGCCTTTCGAAAAGGCGGCGCTTTTACGAAAGGAATTTAGATGGAGCAGATAACAACAGCATTACCTTTGGTGGCACTGCGGGGACTAACCGTAATACCGAATATGATTATACATTTTGATCTGAACAGAGATATGTCCAAAAAGGCAATTGAGCAGGCACTGAATGAATCACAGAAGGTTCTGCTTGTACCGCAGATTGATCCGGAAGAAGAGAAACCGGATATCGACGGATTATATAAAGTGTGTACCGTGGCAAATATCAAGCAGGTTACAAAACTTCCAAACAGTATTGACAGAGTCATGGTGGAGGCTGTGGCAAGAGCGCGTATTATAGAACTTGAGGACAATGAAGGTCAGTATTTCAGTGCATTGTATGAAGAGATTGATGACAGCGAAACTGTCATGGAACAGGCTGAGGAGGAGGCATTAAGCCGCACACTCAAAGAAGTTTTTGACACCTATGTAAGATTTTATCCCAAGATTGGAAAAAGTCTGGGAAAATATTTTAAAGATGGGAGCAGTCTGGCGGTATTGATGAACCAGATCTTGATCAATACCCCTTTTTCATACGAACAGAAGCAGGGCATACTCGAGATTGAGGATCTTGCTGAACAGTGCGGGGAATTGGTGGCGCTGATCATGAACGAGGCACAGATTGCGGCAATACGTACACAGCTGGCGGTTAAGATCAGGGAGAAAATAGACAAGAACCAAAAGGATTATATTCTGCGCGAGCAGATGGAGTATATACAGGAAGAGCTTGGAGACAAGAATCAATATTCTGATGTGAAGCATTATGAGGAAGCACTTGCAAAGCTGAAGGCAGATGCGGAGGTAAAAGAAAAGATTCAAAAGGAGATCAACCGGTTCAAGACGATTATGGGTTCGAGTTCCGAGAGTGCAGTGGAGCGTGGGTATATCGAGACGCTTTTAGAACTGCCATGGAACAAAGCTTCGAAGGACAACAATGATATCAACAGGGCAGAGGAAATTCTGGAGCGGGACCATTATGGATTGGAAAAAGTAAAAGAACGGATTGTCGAGTATCTGGCAGTCAGATGTCTGACCAGCAAGGGCGAAGCGCCAATCCTGTGTCTGGTGGGACCGCCGGGGACAGGAAAAACTTCGATTGCAAAATCCATAGCTGAGGCACTGAATAAAAAGTATGTCAGGATCTGTCTTGGCGGTGTACGTGATGAGGCGGAGATCAGGGGACATCGCAAGACTTATGTCGGGGCGATGCCAGGACGTATCGCAAACGGCTTAAAGCAGGCAGGTGTGTGCAATCCGCTGATGCTGCTTGACGAGATTGATAAGGTCAGCAGTGATTATAAGGGGGATACCTCCTCGGCACTCCTGGAGGTGCTTGATCCGGAGCAGAACTGCCATTTCAGGGATCATTATGTGGAGCTGCCGATTGATCTGTCCAAGGTTTTGTTCATAGCGACGGCAAATGACGCAGGCAATATTCCAAGACCGCTGCTGGACCGTATGGATATTATTGAAGTTACAAGCTATACGGCAAATGAGAAGTTTCACATTGCAAAGGAGCATCTGTGGGAGAAACAGCTTAAGAAGAACGGTTTGAAGGAAGCGCAGCTGACGATCAGTGACAATGCAATCAAAGGCATTATCAACTACTACACCAAAGAAGCAGGTGTGAGGAATCTTGAACGGAAGCTTGGGACAGTCTGCAGGAAGGCGGCATTGGAGATTCTTAAAGACAGAGATGGAAAGAGTAAAAAACAGTCACAGGACAAGTGTATCAAAGTAAACAGTCAGAGACTGGAAAAATATCTTGGAAAGCCAAAGTACAGTGTGGATATGGCGAACGAGAAGGATGATGTCGGTATTGTCAGGGGACTTGCATGGACAAGTGTGGGCGGTGATACTCTTCAGATTGAAGTGAATATTATGCCTGGAAAGGGCGATATCGAGCTTACGGGAAAGCTTGGCGATGTGATGAAGGAGTCTGCCAGGACTGGAATCAGTTATATCAGATCCATTGCGCCCTTGTATAAGATTGATCCGGAATTCTTCAAAGAAAATGATTTTCATCTCCATATTCCAGAAGGGGCAGTTCCCAAGGATGGACCGTCTGCAGGTATTACCATGGCGACAGCAGTGTTGTCGGCAATCACTGACACACCGGTCAAGGCGAAGGTGGCTATGACTGGTGAGATCACACTACGGGGAAGGGTGCTTCCAATCGGCGGACTTAAAGAAAAGCTTCTGGCAGCAAAGACGGCGGGCATCACCACTGTTTTGGTGCCGAAGGAAAACGAGAAAGATGTTGCAGAGATTTCCAATGAGATTAAATCAGGTATGGAGATCTGTTTTGTGAGCTCTATGGATGAGGTGATTCCGCTGGCGTTTGCGCAGGAAATCAAGTTCAAAAGGACGAAAAGTGGAAATAAAAAGAAATCAGTAACAGGAGATCAGCAGGAGAAATAACAGATGGTCATAAAAAATGCAAGCTTGGAAACCGTAATTGGTGTGACAAGCAAGATACCTCAAAATAGTATGCCTGAGATTGCGTTTGCCGGAAAGAGTAATGTGGGAAAATCCTCGCTCATCAATGCCCTTATGAACCGCAAATCGCTGGCGCGTACCAGCTCACAGCCGGGAAAGACACAGACGATCAATTTCTATAAGATAAACGATGAATTGTATTTCGTTGACCTTCCGGGGTACGGCTATGCAAAGGTGAGTCAGCAGGAAAAAGAGAAATGGGGAAAAATGATCGAAAAATATCTTCATCAGTCGAGGGTGTTGAAAGCAGTGTTTTTGCTTGTCGATATCAGGCATGATCCGTCAGCAAATGACAAAATCATGTATGATTGGATTCTCTCGAACGGCTTTCACCCGATCATCATCGCGACAAAGGCGGATAAGATCAACAGAAGCCAGCTGCAAAAGCAGATCAAGGCAGTAAAGCAGGGGCTTGCTGTAGACCAGGATACGATCGTGATTCCGTTTTCGGCACAGACGAAGCAGGGACGGGATGAAATATATGAACTGATTGACAGCATGATGGGACAGTCAGAAGGAGAAAGCTGATTATGGAAGGGAATAACACAGCAAAAGAAAATATTAAGCTGATCGTAAATATTCTAATTTCGCTGTTCATACTGCTGTTTTGCATTTTTTTGGTGCCTAAGCTGGTTTTGTTTTTTATGCCTTTTGTGATAGGTTGGATTATTTCGTGTATCGCAAATCCGTTTGTAGTGTTTCTTGAGAGAAAATTGAAAATTAGGAGAAAGGCAGGAACCGTTGTAGTTAGTGTGTGTGTGATTGCAGCAGTGATCGGAATTGGTTATGGTCTTGGAGTCATACTTTGGAGACAGGTTTCAGGTTTTATGGAAGAAGTTCCCTCGATGTGGGCAGCTGTGAAGAAGGATTTTGATGCGTTTGGTGTATGGATAGGTCAATATATCGGACTGAGAGCGCCCAAACTTGCGGATACGTTGAATAATCTGGGAAACACGATTGGCGAGATGATAACGGATCTGCCCAAAAGTCTGGATTTCAGTACATTTGAGGGCATGGGCAGCATGGTTGGCAACATAGCAAGTGTTATCATATCGATTATCATGTGTATACTGTCTGCCTATTTTTTTATCGCAGACAGGGAATGGGTTGGAAAATTTATGGACAGCTTTATGCCGGAAAATATCACACACAAGTATGATGTGTTTGCCTCAAGCATCAAACAGGCGGTCGGAGGATATTTTAAGGCACAGTTTCGCATCGAGATTTGGATGTATGTGCTGCTCCTGGCAGGACTTACGTTTATGAAAGTCAGATATAGTTTTCTGATAGCACTTCTCATGGCGTTTCTGGATTTCCTGCCCTTTTTCGGGACTGGTATCGTGCTTGTGCCGTGGGTAATCGTGACTATTATTGGCGGAAATTATCTCAGGGCTCTTGGTTTCCTGGTAATCTGGGGGGCGGGTCAATTGTTCCGGCAGCTGATACAGCCAAAGATTATGGGGGAATCGATTGGTATGGAGCCGATTCCGACGCTGTTTTTGCTCTTTATCGGTTATCGGATAGCAGGTGTCGGCGGTATGCTGATTGCAGTGCCATTGGGAATTATCGTCGTAAATATGAATGAGGCGGGTTTTTTTGATACACCCAAGTATAGTATCAGAATGTTGGTTCGGAACATCAATAACTTCAGACGGCTGGATGAAGAGGAAATCAGAAAACTGGATGAAGAGGAGCGGCAGGAGTAACGCTGGAATAGTGAGTGCAATGAGAAATTTTAAGATTGTGATACAATATGAAGGAACCCAGTATCAGGGATGGCAGCGTCAGGATTCCACAGGTAATACGATACAGGGGAAATTTGAGGCGATTCTTGCGAAAATGACAGGTCTTGACTTCGTACAGGTGGATGGTTCGGGACGCACTGACGCGGGTGTGCATGCGCTGGGACAGGTTGCAAATTTTAAGATTGACACGGACATGTCTGCGGTGGAAGTGATGGATTATATCAATCAATATCTGCCAGAGGATATTGGTGTCATATCGATCAAGGAGATGCCAGAGCGTTTTCACAGCAGGCTCAACGCAAAGGGAAAAACGTACCGATACCGTATATGGAATTCCAAGCTTCCCTGTGTGTTTGAGCGCAGATATGTGTATGAGCTGCCGCATCAGCTTGAGCTTGATGCGATGAAAGCAGCCGCCTGTTATTTTGTGGGAACGCATGATTTTAGAGCGTTTACCTCGAATAAAAAAGGTAAGAAGTCTACAGTGCGCACGATTGATGCAGTTCATCTGGAAAGGACTGGAAATGAGGTTGTTATTACTTACAGTGGCGACGGTTTTCTGTATCATATGGTGCGGATACTCACAGGTACGTTGATCGAAGTTGGTCTGGGACAGAGAGCACCAGAGTCAATGCCAGAGTTATTTCAGGCAAACGCAGCCAGGGACTTGTCAGGTGCACTTGCGCCCGCAAAGGGATTATGCCTGGTTGAAGTAAGGTATTAGACTAAAGCATCAAGCGAGAGCATTGGGCTTTTGGGCGTTTTATCGTTTTTGGAAAAGACAAGGGAAGTGGCGACGCTCAAAGTGCTTGGCTTCTCATCAGGACGAATACGGAGAATCCTGCACCGGCAGAATAACTGGATCACAGTGATTGGAATCGTTTTTGGATTGTTCATGGGATATCAGCTTCTGGACGGCATCATGCAGACCATGACCGAGGATCAGGATATGCCGACAGTGATTTATTCGCTGTCGTATCTGTATTCCATCATTGGTACATGGATCGTATCGACAGGAGTGAACACTGTTTTATCAAGGAAAGTCAAGACGATCTGTATGGTTGATGCGCTGAAGGGAGTCGAACAGGATATTTGTCACAGCGGCGTCTGGGAAAAATTCTGGAATAACTTTACAAAAGGAGTGTACTTATATTACAATAGGAGATATTTGAATATTACACGCGGCAACTTTGTACAGTTGTCAGAGTTGCGGGTGATTGGCAGAATGGAGGAGTAGAAATGAGTGATGCAGAAAAAAATACAGCGGAAGTTAACGCCGAGGAAAAAGAGGTTGTTTCGAGAAATTTTATCGAACAGCTGATTGACAAGGATTTGGCAGAGGGTGTGTATGACACAGTACACACGCGCTTCCCACCGGAGCCAAATGGTTATCTTCACATCGGACATGCCAAGGCGATTCTCGTGAATTATGGGATTGCAAAAGAATATGGCGGAAAATTCAACATGCGTTTTGACGATACCAATCCGACGAAGGAGGATATCGAGTTCGTGGAGTCCATCAAAGCAGATGTCAAGTGGCTTGGCGCGGACTGGGAGGACAGGCTTTTCTTTGCCTCTGACTATTTTGACCAGATGTATGAGTGCGCAGTGAAACTGATCAAAAAAGGTAAGGCATATGTATCTGACCTGACGGCAGAGCAGCTCAAAGAATACAGGGGTTCTTTCACGGAGCCAGGAAAGGAAGATCCATCCAGCAGCCGTTCCGTGGAGGAGAACTTACAGCTCTTTGAAGATATGAAAAATGGTAAATTTGCAGACGGCGAGAAGGTACTCCGCGCGCGCATTGATATGACTTCGCCGAACTTGAATATGAGAGATCCGGTTATTTACCGTGTGGCACATATGACACACCATAATACAGGCGACAAGTGGTGCATCTATCCGATGTATGACTTTGCGCACCCGATTGAAGATGCCATTGAGGGGATCACACACTCGATCTGTACACTGGAGTTTGAGGACCACAGACCTCTGTATGACTGGGTAGTGCGGGAAATCGAGTATCCAAACCATCCGAGACAGATTGAGCAGGCAAAAATGTATCTGACAAACGTAGTTACCGGCAAACGCTATATCAAGAAGCTTGTTCAGGACGGTATTGTTGACGGGTGGGACGATCCGAGGCTTGTATCGATTGCGGCTCTCAGAAGGCGTGGTTTTACGCCGGAGTCGATCCAGAGGTTTGTGGAGCTCTGCGGCGTGAGCAAGGCGAATTCTTCCACGGATTACGCGATGCTGGAGTACTGTATCCGTGAGGACTTAAAGCTCAAAAAGCCGAGAATGATGGCGGCACTTGACCCTGTGAAGCTTGTAATTGACAATTATCCAGAGGGAGAGGTAGAGTATCTCGAGGTGCCTAACAATCTTGAAAACGAGTCCCTTGGCTCCAGACAGGTTCCGTTCTGCAGGGAGCTCTATATTGACAGGGATGACTTTATGGAGGAGCCGCCGAAGAAATATTTCAGGCTGTTTCCGGGAAATGAAGTGCGTCTCATGAGCGCATATTTTGTTAAGTGTGTGAGCTATGAAAAAGATGAAGACGGCAAAGTTACAGTTGTTCACTGTACCTATGATCCAGAGACAAAGCAGGGCAGCGGCTTTACAGGCAGAAAGGTAAAAGGTACGATTCATTGGGTTCCAGCGCCCTTTGCGGTCAAGGCAGAGGTTAGGCTATATGAGAATCTGATTGACGAGGAGAAGGGTGTCTATAATGAAGATGGTTCGCTGAATCTGAATCCCAATTCTTTGACTGTGCTGAAGGAATGCTATGTGGAGCCGGCATTGAAGGATGCTGAGCCATATGACAGCTTCCAGTTCGTGCGGCAGGGATTCTTCAATGTGGACTGTAGGGATTCAAAGCCAGATACACTGGTATTTAACAGAATCGTGTCCTTGAAGAGTTCATTTGTACTGCCAAAGTAATCGGTAATAATTCTTATAAATCATCATGAAATAACATACTGATCTTGTATGACTGTGCTTTTGTTGGCAGTAAGCAAATAACACGTGTATTCAAAAGGGTATGTGTAGAACAACAGGTTTACGGATTGGGATTGCATAAGAGGGGAAAGAGGATAAAATGAAGTATAGATGTCTGATACTAGACCATGATGATACAGTAGTCAACAGTACTGCAACCATACACTATCCGGCATTTTTGGAGGCATTGAAACTGTTGAGACCAGGAGTGACCATCTCGCTGGACGACTACTTTCGGGAAAATTTCGATCCGGGTTTTATCCCCTACTGTGTTGGAAAGCTTGGCATGACAGACGAGGAGCTCGAGAGGGAAGTCGAGTGCTGGAAGAACTATGTGTCTGGACATACAGCAGAGGCTTATGTTGGAATGCGGGAGATGATCGGGCGTCAGAAGGCGGAGGGCGGTATTGTGTGCGTAGTATCGCATTCTTATGATTTTAATATCAAGCGGGATTATGAGGTGAACCATTTGCCGATGCCGGACATGATTTTTGGCTGGGAGTGTCCGCCGGAACAGAGAAAACCAAACACATATGCATTGGAAATCATTTCTCAGAAGTATCGTTTAAAGCCGGAAGAGATGGTAATGGTAGATGACTCCAAACCAGGATATGATATGGCGCACGCTTATGGTGTACCTTTTATCGGAGCAGGCTGGGCAACCGATATTCCTGAAATCCGAGATTTTATGCGCAGGAACAGTGATGTGTATTTTACGAAAGTGGATGAATTGGCGAAATTTTTGTTTGAATAAGGTTCACATGATGGATGTTGGGAATAAGGAACTGTAGAAAAATAACTGACACATCTTGACTTGTCTATTTCTCCAATTACATATTGCAAAAGCAATTTGCTTTTGCAATTGGCAAAAAGCCTCGCCGTAGCCCGCTACGCCTACGTTTTTTGACATACATCCTTGAAGAAATATCCTGCGCAATCTGTATCACTTATTTTCCTACAGTTCTTAAGTCAATTATATTAGTGAAGGAATAAGTGTTACTTATTGCCTTCACTGTTTGTTAGGGCATGAAATTGGATCCAAGGAACTGCCAAAAAGTTAATTACTGGCAGTTCCTAACTATTGTTCGCACACAATCTTGAGCGTGTTAAGACACTGTTTCCGAGTCATCAAAAAACTCTTCCGTGGTGCTTTCTGTTTTAGAAGGCTCTGCGTAAGTGGCAGATACAGATGCAGGCTCCTTTTCGCTGTCATTGTCTGTCACACTGGTATTGGCAGCAGGTGCAGCAGACATATCGACCTGTGTGTAGACCGGCTCGACAGTGGGGGCTGTCATTTCGCCAATAATTTCCTTTGCCTTGTCAATTTTCTCAGATACATTGAAATGCTCAATTTTTTCCTTGGTCTTGTCGAGCGTTTCAATCACTTTCTCACCAATAATTTCCTTGGCATTGTCTATATCGATCGGCACATATGGACGGCTCTTGCTGCCAGTGGTATTCGCGGAGTCTGAGGAGAAATCTTCATCGTCAAGATCCTCGTCGAAATCGTCAAAGTCATCGAGGTCATCAAGGTCTTCCTCGGGAATGTTTGCTTTATTTCGAAGATAATAATAAGTTCCTGCAGCTGCAGCACCAGCGAGGGCACTGAATAAGACAAGCTTGCTAAATTTCTTAGCCATTTGTGGTTCTCCTTTCCTGTTGCAGTTTATTTATTTCGTATACAAATCTATTTTAATACTATTTTATGGAAATGAAAAGAGATTATGTAAAATTTAGTGAAAATGTCGTTACTGTTCAGACAGGACTTAGCATTTACTGCTAAGTCCGTGAGAAAACGTATCGCATGTGAGTAAAAATCCATTTGCGAAGCAAATTTTGCATGGATTTTTACCTGTTACTGGAACGGAGTGAACAGTAACAAAATGTCATCTGGCAGATACGATATCTGCAAGTTTTATTGATTACTCTGTAAAATTATGTTAATATCAATATAACAGGTGTGTGCCATTGGGGGAGTGTTCACACAAGGAGGTACGAATGAACGAAAAATTTTTTGACCTTGCAAGAGAGAAACAGGATCGCATGATCAACGGTGCGATTGAGGTGTTTGCCAAAAACGGATACAAACACGCCAGTACAGATGACATGGTAAAGGCAGTCGGTGTCAGCAAAGGACTCTGGTTCCACTATTTTGGTTCGAAAGAAGGCATTTACGTGTTTGTGTATGACTACTGTGTCAAATATATGCTGCTGGAGCTGTCTACCATTGTGGATGAAAATGAAAAGGACTATTTCGAGCTGATCAAACAGATTGCCATGACCAAGACAAAGGTCGGAAAAAGTTATCCGTATCTCACCATTTTCCTGGAGGAGGCAGCACATGAAACGGAGCAGGAGCCGGTCAGAAAGACAGCAGAGTCAAGGCAGATCTACGAGGAACGGATCAGCGCGCTCCAAAAGTCTGCCGAGATTGAAAATGTTCCCGATAAGGCAAGGCGGGAGCGTATTAAAAAGATGATCGACTACTGTATCAGCAGTATCATACGGGAGAAAACAATAGAGGCAGCAGATTCTGAGGTGATATTCAGAGAGATCAAGGCATATATTGAGCTGGTCAGGGATATGGCCTTGAGTCTCTCTTGAAATAAGTTATTTCTTTTGCTGGTATACCGGGGCGGCGGGATAGCCGCCTTTTAATTTCTGCATACCGCGCTGGGGGGCGTCTTTCGAGTTTTTCCAGTCTGCATCTGCATTTCGATAGTCAAATTTTTCAACCATCCAGCTGACATCTTCCTCGATGCGCTTCAAATTTGCCTCCATGAGAGGAAATACAGCAGCAAAGAACGCGTCACACTGCTTTTGGTTCAGCTGTTCTACAGCGCTCTGGCACAGGTCGCCAAAGTGGACGAGACAAAATCCCTTGCTGTTTTCCAGTTTCTTTACAAAATCGGCGTCTTTCTTGTACATATAGAAAAAAGTGTCCAGATACCGTGCATAAGTGTCCTCGTACTGGCGGCAGATGTAGCAGGAGCGCTGTTTTTCGTAAGTCCATGCGGTCATGGTATTGTTGATCTCCTTGGAGCGTTTCAGGCGGTCCACAAAGGAGAGCTTTGCAGGCTTAAATTTCTTGACTTCGCTGGAAAACTCTTTATTGATTTTTTGGAAATGCGTTTTTAGGATCCATGCATTTCCGAGAGTGTTTCCATATTGGTACATTTTCAAAAAATGATAGCGGCAAAAGCCTTCTTTGTCAGTGAGGTCACGGATATCGCTCTCCATGTACGAGGAACCAGAGCCAAGCGTAAAGTCAAGCAGATCCTGTTCTAATTTTTGTTCAATGAAGCAAAAGGGGCATTCATCGTTGGCAGCGAATGCGTCATTTAAGGGGATTGTGTAAAGTTGTTCTTTCATTATTTGTGTTCTCCTTTATTCTATGTACTCTCGAATCTGCCCTTGTACCAGCTCTTGCAGTGATAAAGTTTCTCAGGTACCAAGGGGAGTTGAGAAAACATTAATATATCATATAAGGACATTTTAACATATTTCACGAAAGAAATTCAAAATTTTTCATAAAAATATATTTAATTGTCAAAAAATGTGTTAATATAAATATAAATAAAGGAAGAGGAGGGATCGTTATGAGTAAATTTATGGTAGCAGGTTTTGTCCAGATGGAAACAATTGTAAAGGTTGAGGAGCTGCCAGTGCCCTACAAGCAGTTCGAGAGCATACCAGATCTGGTAGACACTGGTATAGGAGGTGCGGGCTTCAACGAGGCGATGGCACTCAAATTTCTTGGGAATGAAGTGGACTTTATGAGTATGGTGGCGAGAAATATGTCAAGGCGTCAGATTGAGGCTTATCTCAAGTCATATGACGTGAATCTTAAAACGGATTATGTACTGCCAATGCTGGATGGCATGCCCACTTCGGTAATTCTCTATTGCAGGGGAAAGAAACAGACCTTTGAGGATGTCAAGGATATCAGGCATGTGGATTATGATTTCGAACTGTTGGAGAGACAGATACAGGACAAGGATATGGTGGTCATGTCAAACTGTAACTTCTGCCGTCCGATCATCGGGCTTGCAAAAAAATACCAGAAGCCGCTTGCGATCAATGTGCGCAGCATGAGGTCGGAGAGGATTGCAAACAAGGCGGACTTTCTGGCGGCGGCAGATATCCTGTACATCAGTGATGATGACCTTGACATGGACCATTATGATTGTATCAGGGAATGCAAGGAAAAGTACGATCCGGAGATCGTCATTATGGGAATCGGGGACAAAGGTGTCATTCTTTACACGAAGGAGGACAATAGCTTCATAGAGTACAAACCCGTAAAGACAAATGAAATCGTGAATACTGTTGGTGCAGGAAATGCCTTGTTCTCCGCATTTGTACATTATTATGCCAAGACAAAAGATGCCAAAGACGCGATTAAAAATGCCTTGTTGTTTGCTTCTTACAAGATTGGATTTGTGGGAACTTCCCACGGATTTATGACAGAGGCGCAGATCGAGCAGTGGAAGAAATTAATTTGGAAGTAAAAATGTGCGCCTTGGGCGCACATTTTTACTCCATATAAATATACCTCAAAAATGCGATGGCATTGTCCATGCTGTTGGAGTTGATGACAAATCCTAAGATAGGTTCCTTGTCAACATAGTAATAATACTGATTCAGTTTTGGGGAATCTGTCACATAGACGCCGACTGGAATCCGCTCAGCACTCTCGCCGGATTCTACATAGTAGAGTTTGTCCTCAAACTGTGCTAACAGATCATCGGGGAGAATGGTTGTGATATCGTGAAGACACTCACTTCTTGCGAAATAATCAAGGGTAGCAGCATCGCCTACGATGACATCGAGTTCACCAGTTGATATGACTGCCATCGATTTTTCGAGACCCATATAGGCATCATAATCTGAAGCATCGGGCATGTAATTCATAGTCGCATCGATGTAGGCTTCATGTTCTTTGGTGTCAATATTCATATACTGGACAAAACCGTCAACCAGCTCTGTGCTGGAGGAGTCCCCTGTGTCATTGTAGAAAAAGGCTGCAAAGGCGGTATCAGAAGGCGCCGTCAAAATGGAGTATGCGAGATAGGCTACCAAAATGACAGCAATTAGGGCGACAATTGTTGTTTTTAGATAATATTCTTTGAAATACGCATATTTTTCCTTTAGCGGCGCACCTTTCAGTTTGGCATTCTGTTCCCGTATCTCATCGTGCATAGAATTGTTTTTGTCACGATTCTTGTTGTAAACTTCCATAATAATACCTCCATTAACCGGATTGATAATGACCAAAAGTAGTGGTTTTATATTGTCAAATGATTACAAAATATAATATATGGAAAGAATGGTGTCTGTCAATCAACATACTATTAATTTTTTCTAAACCTTGCATATTGCATTGAATTGTTCTATTATATAAGATATCATTGAAATATCGAATGAGAATCAATAAGAATTAAGGAAGGTATTGCATTATGAACGAAAGCTACAAGGAACTATTGGTGAAAAGGGACAGGGGAGCAAAGGAGACACTCAAGAGAGTGGTCTGCGTTGTTCCGACAGTTTTGGTTGGACTACTAACTCTTCTGACTGGAAATATTATATTTTTTATTGTTGTGATTGCACTCGGCGTGCTCGACTATTTTGTATTTCAGTGGACAGATATTGAGTATGAGTATCTGTATCTGGATAAAGAGATTTCTGTTGACAAGATCATGGCAAAGACAAGGAGAAAGAAGCTTACGACAATCAGTGTGGACAAGATTGAGATCATGGCACCTGAGAAGTCCCATCAGCTTGATTCCTATAGAAAACGCCAGACAAAGGTAACGGACTTAAGTGCGGGACATGATCTGCCCGACCAGAAGCTTTATTGGGTATTTTACGAGGGAAATCAGAAGATTTTGATGAATCTTACAGAGGATTTTGCCAAGACGATCAAGGGAATTGCACCCAGAAAAGTTTTTACGGAATAAATGCTTGACAAGCTGTGCCTGCTTTAGTATAATTGTAAAAATATTTTTATTAAAAAATAATTAATTATACAGGAGGAAGAAAAATGGGTCAGATAATCGGCGAAGGCATTACGTTTGATGATGTATTATTAGTACCAAGCTACTCACAGGTCATACCCAATCAGGTTGACTTGACGACATGGTTGACCAAGAGAATTAAGCTTAACATTCCTATGATGAGTGCGGGGATGGACACTGTTACAGAACACAGAATGGCGATTGCCATGGCAAGACAGGGTGGTATTGGAATCATTCACAAGAACATGTCTATTGAGGCGCAGGCAGAAGAAGTAGACAAAGTAAAACGTTCTGAGAACGGCGTTATCACAGATCCTTTTTCACTTACTCCGGAGCATACACTTGGCGATGCTGATGCCCTGATGGCAAAGTTCCGGATTTCAGGTGTGCCAATCACAGAGGGCAGAAAGCTCGTCGGCATTATCACAAATCGTGATTTAAAATTCGAGACAGATTATACCAAAAAAATTAAGGAGTCCATGACCTCGGAAGGACTGATCACAGCAAAGGAAGGCATCACACTTGAGGAGGCAAAGAAGGTTCTCGCAGATGCGAGAAAGGAGAAGCTTCCTATTGTAGATGACAACTATAATTTAAAGGGACTCATTACGATCAAAGATATCGAGAAGACGATCAAGTACCCACTGGCAGCAAAGGACGAGCAGGGGAGACTACTGTGCGGAGCAGGTGTCGGAATCACTGCCAATGTGCTTGAGCGTGTAGAGGCGCTTGTGGCAGCAAAGGTTGATGTCATCGTGCTTGACAGTGCACATGGACATTCTGAGAACGTACTCAGATGTCTCAAAATGATCAAGGAGAATTATCCTGATGTGCAGGTGATTGCAGGAAATGTCGCTACAGGTGACGGAACAAGGGCGCTGATCGAGGCTGGTGCCGATGCTGTCAAAGTAGGAATCGGACCAGGTTCTATCTGTACAACACGTGTTGTTGCAGGAATTGGTGTACCGCAGATCACGGCGATCATGGATTCCTATGCAGTAGCAAAGGAGTATGGTATTCCAATTATTGCAGACGGCGGCATCAAGTACTCCGGTGATATGACAAAGGCGATTGCAGCAGGCGGAAATGTCTGCATGATGGGCAGTATCTTTGCAGGGTGTGAGGAGAGTCCAGGAACATTTGAATTATTCCAAGGTAGAAAATATAAGGTGTACAGAGGCATGGGCTCGATTGCAGCCATGGAGAACGGAAGCAAGGACCGTTACTTCCAGTCAGATGCCAAGAAGCTTGTTCCTGAGGGCGTTGAGGGACGGGTTGCTTACAAGGGAAATGTGGAGGATACCGTGTTCCAGCTGATGGGTGGTCTTCGCTCTGGTATGGGATATTGTGGTACACAGACGATCGAGGAACTGAAAACGAACGGCAGATTTGTGAAGATTTCCGCCGCAGCTCTCAGAGAAAGTCATCCGCATGATATCCACATTACAAAAGAGGCACCAAACTACAGTGTCGAAGAGTAATTCGTAAAAAAAATAAACGCTGTCACCATTTTGTGACAGCGTTTCACTATGTATAGAGGTGCGGCAAAATGTTTTACAGGGAATACCACCTTTATGATGATGAGGTTGAAATCATAATCCCATCAGATATCGAACCAGCAGACTCTTTTGTGCCATCACAGAACAGCTGGATGTCAAAGGATAAAAAGATAGTGATCAATGTCACCAAGGGCAGTGCAGATCTGACAGACGAAAATCTGAACTACAGACTCAATGAATACTACAAAGGGTTTTGTAAGGATATCAGATATTTTGACTGTGAAAAAATATCCAGACGTACTATTAACGGGAGGACATATGGGGAGATACAGTATCGATCCAATGTAACTGGTTATTGCTTTTATAATATATTTCTTTTGGGAAGTTACAGGGAGAGGGAGCTTGTTGTCACGATTCAGTGTATGGAGAGCATCTGGGCAGCAAATGCACATATTTTTGAAAACATCTCAGATTCTATCAGGATATTGAGAAAACAAGGGGAAGATATGGAGGGTGACAAACGTGCTGGTAAAGGCT
>CAMWLV010000082.1 GCA_947175175.1 uncultured Lachnospiraceae bacterium | reverse complement strand
GCAGGCTTTTCAAGGCCTGTAGCGGTTTTTCTGATATTAGACTGTCAAACTCCCGAATATTTAGAGTATATAGAAATAATTGTCAAATAACTATTTTGGCAGTATAATTAAATAATAAATTTGTGATTTCATGTAGATTCTGTGCAGGGACTTCTGGAAATTGCTGTTAGCAGGCTGCACATGTCAATATTACAGCAAAACAATTGCGCCTGCGAATTGATCCCATGGATGGAACAGCATCAAAATAAGGCGTGATATCACGCCTTATTCATATTGCGTTCTGCAAGTTTTAACGTGGAAATGATTGGTATAATCAGGATTCCACAGAAGAAATTGCTGACGCCATGGATACAGTCGAAGGGAAGCCCTGTGATGATCCACGCAATCATTTTCTGAAAGCTCAAGCCATACAGAAGCGCCTGTGCAGGGGCATAGAGTGTTCCATATAAAAATCCATGCATTGCACAGACAAGCATATAGATAACTGGCTGTATCTTTTTGGGAATATTTGCAGGAAGCAGCATGACAGCGCCCCACAGGACGGTCCACAAGTACAGATAAGGTATCCACCATGTCGCAAAGCCGTTTAAAAAGCCGGTTAAGAGGACATAGATGTAGATGGGATATAAAGCTTTTTTCCTGTAAACTACTGTAAAAGCAATCGTAAATACGCCGATTAAGTGGATATTGGGTGCAAACTCCATGATGAGCTTGGAGACGTACATGACGGATCCAAGCATCGCAAAAATGACAATCTCACTCGTCGTAGGTTTCATATTCATTCAACTTTGAAGGCGTAGCTGGCGCCATCTGTGATCTGCGTGGCATCTACACCTGTTGTGGCATATTCTCCATCAATGTAGAATGCCCAATATTTTCCATCTTTGTCATAGTCGACAGTGATATTATTGACTGTCTTAACATACAGACCATACTCGCTGTCGTCTCCGGCGATCAGATTCAGTTCCAGCAAAGCGTCACCAACAGTCGCTTTGTCAGTATGGATTTCAAACTGTGTTAGATTTCCGTCTTGGTCTGTTACGGAAAAAGCAAAGCTGGTGTTTCCCTCGCCTAATACAGTAGCATCAGAAGTGACACTTGTACCTGCAGATGATGCGGAGGGGGTATCATTGTTCTGGCTGCCATTACAACCGGTTGTAGAGAGTGCCATAGCCACAATAAGCACCATACAAAGGATGAATGACGTTGTTTTTTTCATGCATTTTGTTTTCATACTTGAAATCTCCTTTGAATACTATATTTTGTTTTCCCGAAAACCGGCGCCCGCGGTCTGAATCGGTATTGAATGTTTCGATATTCCGACTTGGCGCCTCACTGACCGGCCTTCTCAGATCGTTTCCAATGGCTTTTCCCGAAATTGTGGCATTTCGGTGAGGACAGAGACAAGATATATGCACCTTACGGCGACGGGCTCGTACAGGATTTGCACCTGTTTCCCGAAACAATTCGTTCCTTATCATAATATCTAGTGACGATTCTGTCAAGTAAAAAAGAAGCGTTAAGCTCCTTTTTTATATTGATAGGAAATAAAGTATAACGCGGCAAACAGCAAAACACATACAATAGAGACAATGACACCTGGAAGAAAGCCTTGTGGGAAGTACTTTAGTGTAATCGTGTGGGAACCTGCCTCAAGATAAGCGCCGATAAAGGTATCCTCAAACAAATCCATATCCGACTTGACATTATCCACATACAGCGTCCATCCGGGATCGTATGGAACAGATAGAACGAGCTGACCTGCGGAAGTGACATTGATGTGTCCGTTTAAGGCGGTCTCGTCATAATCGTCCACAGTTAGTGTCTGCTGGCTTAAGAGATTTACAAACTGTGCAAGAACAGGTTCGTTTACCTTGTATGCAGTCAGATTAAGATTTTCGCCGTTGTCGGATTTGAGGGATAGTGTTTCTCCTGCCTTGTGATAGCCGAGATCCAAAATGTATTTTTTCTTGATCTGGCTAAAGCTCTTGGATTCATCCTCGTAGTTCATCTTGATCGTGTCGATTTTGGTATTTGAGGTGTACGCATAATAGTGAGCATCCTCCTCAATATAGAGATCTGCCTCATTTCCATAAGAGTTAATGTCCACTTTGAGAAAGACGTCGCCGCTGATGCCAAGGCGGTGAACCAGCTTATTCTGCCGCTGAATCGGATTCAGGTTCTTGTCATTCATATCTTCCTCATGAATATTCTCTTCAACTTCCTCGGCGTCGTTAAAAGAGGCGTTCGGGGAAGTGATCATATATCCCAGCGGAAGTGCATAATTGTTCTTATACAGATATAAATTACCCTCGGTGTCGGCAAGCTCAAACAGGTTGTCATAGCCTCTGTCCAGTGTATACAGCATATATCGGGTGGACAGGAGAGCAGCAGTCACAGGAGTTGCGCCCTCATAGCAATAATTGACGCGGCTGGCACGCATGCCGTATTGTTCATAAAAATCTGATACAAGCGAGTTCAGCGTGGATGAAAAATAGGAACCACTCTGAAAACCGATTAACATTGCGTCATTCTGTGTTCTGCGCGCAAATTTTTCAAACCGGAAGAAATCGCCATCTTCATGCTGAAGAGTTCTGTCCGTCAGGATCTGATAGGAGTCATAGTTGGACAGGTAAGTGGTTCTCGACACCGTGGGAACACTTGTGAGGTAAGTATTTACACCAGATTCTGCCACTGTCACAATAATAGCACAAATACACAGGAGTCTGGAGGCGTTGCTGTGGTAATTTTCATATTTCCTGTCATAATAGATCAGACCAGCATAGATCAGCAAAAAGATTCCTGTTATCAGAAAACATGTTCCGGACACAGCATCATCTGTCGCCATTTTTTCACAAAATAGGAGGAAAAACAGGATACCAGCATACACAGCACCAATCATACTCCCAGAGTACTTGTGTATGGACAGGAACGCCTCATAACATACAGTGAGCAGCAGCAGAATATACAAGAAGGATTGGCGCGCAGGCAGTGAGTCTGGATAATTCAGTCCGTGCCATATAAAGTTCAACACATTAGTCGAGAAGCTGACCAGCATAAAAGCGAGCAGGAGCAGTTTTGGAACCTTTTGCCGCAGTGGGATCTCTTTTTGCAGGATATACAATGGCAGCAGGACAAAGACAAGCACACCACAGTATATGTTCGGCCAATGGTCAAGCCCAGTCTCAACAGTCACGTTAAAGCAATGTCTGGCGAGCATGTCGATGATTGGAAAATAAGTCTTTAGCTTGCTCGGAAAATTGATGTCGCTAAACTCGGTAAAGCGGAGTGCCGCGAGTTCCGGCAATAACAGAACAGCCGCCATGCCGCCCGCGAGCAGGGAATACACAGTAAAGCGGATCACAGCCTTTCCATAAAAGTTGCTTATTCTGTCAAGCTTTGGAAAAGCAAGGGGGGCAGAAGTATGTTCCTCAGAAGGCATTCTTGCGATCAGCAGTACAACAAAGTAAAGTACAAGGAACATGCATAACATGATGGACAGGTAGTAGTTTGATAAAATGGATAGTCCGAGTGTGATACAGTACAGATAGCATTTGCCTTCATTGACCAGCCGCTCGACACCGAGAATGATGATCGGTGCGAGGACGATTACGTCAAGCCACATCACGTCCCAATTGTAGGCTGCCATAAAGCCTGACAGTGCATAAAAAAGTGAAAAACACAGGATTGCCCAAGAGTCGCTTTGAAAATGCTTTTTTATATAATAAGTGAAAGTAAATCCACAGAGTCCAATCTTGATGATAACCATGTAAGACAAAAACTCCATAAGGAATTTTTCGGGTATCAAGACACAGAGCCAGTTAAATGGACTTGCCAGATAGTACACATAAAGGGCGAGGAAATTGGAGCCAATCCCCGTGTTCCATGAATAGAAGAGACTTTCCCTGTTTTTCAGCTTATGATAAAATTCCACAAGAAATGGAAAATACTGGTGATACATATCAATATGGAGAAATGAGCGATCCCCAAACGGGTAGATCTGTTGTATCACAAAGATGACAAGCATGGTCAGTGCTGGGATCAGAAACGAAAACAGATATAACAAATCTAAATTGGAAAATCGTTTTGATAACATGGATTTTAGCATGGGTCTTCACCTCCAGTTTACCTTTTGCCAAAGATGCAATCATACTGTAAGATTGCATAGTTGTTTAACTTGTCCATCACATTCTGTGTATCAGTACTTTGGCCCTCATCATTTTCTGTGCGGATCGATGTGATGACAGGATAATTGTGCGACAGGCTGTCGAGATATTTTTCGTATGCAGTCATGGGAATACCAGCAGTCTCAAGGATATCTGTTGCGAGGAAATTCGAGCTGGTATCAGCGTTTGTCTTTGTCGCAGTCTCAAAATTGCACCAGATAAAATAGGGAACCTTGTATCGGTTTGCCTCATCTGCGTCAGACAGCTCATTGCCGTTCTTTCCACTTAATTTCCATATGTTTGAGACAACAGAGTTGGTCGGCTGGTGATCCCCGAAAAAGATGATCATGGTATCTTCATCAGCATTTGAAAAATAGTCTGTCAGATATTGTATGGATTCATCAGATATCTTCATCAGTGACAGGTAATTATTCAGTGCTGCGGAGTTACTTTCAGAGACTTCAATATCCGGTTTAAAATTATCAAATTCGTCTGTGTATGAGGAATGGTTCTGCATCGTGACATTGAACACGAAAAATGGTTTGTGATCGGGTTTGGACTCATACATTTCGATGATTTTGTCATAACATGCCTTATCACTTACATATTTTCGGATTCTTTCTGGATTTTTATAATCTTTTATGAAATACATTTCGTCAAAACCGAGCAGTGGGTACACTTTGTTTCTGTCCCAGCCAGTGCTGTTGTAGGGGTGCATGGCAATCGTCTTGTAGCCCAGATCTTTTAAGTGGGAGGCAAGAGAGGGCGTTTCCTTTTTGAGATATTGTTGATAGGCAACGCTTCCCTGTGGGAGAAATGCCATCGTATTTCCGGTGAGAAACTCAAACTCTGTATTTGCAGTATTGCCGCCAAGTACAGACACGTTCAGATATCCGGATATCGTATTATCAATATTCCCATTTAATATAGAATGTATATATGGCATGTAATCCTTGTTGGTCGCAAATTCTCCAAGCACAGCCGGATCGGAAAACGCCTCGTTCATGATGACAATAATATTAGGAAGCGTTTCGGGAACTTCCTGTGTCCCTGTTTCCTCCTCAAAGGGGGCGAGAATCTCGCCGACTGCGGCAGCACTGTAATCCGCAGGCTTGTCCACCGAGATATATTGTAATTCCATCAAAAATGCGACAGCAGTGCCATCGCGTTTGCTCATGACGGTCGGTGTAAACAGCTTGTCATACATGCCATATTTGCGGATCGTGCTGTCTAAGTGGAGCATATGTGTGAAACCGCAGATCAGTGCAATGCTGACAACGGCACCTGCAATGCGGATTCCCCAGAACCGCTTTTTCCACTTTTCGGTTCCTTTTAACTCCAGATTGACAACAGATTCTGCTATGAACAACAGAACAAATCCAATCAGCACATATATGGTTTGTTTTTCAATCGTGTACTTAAAATTGCTGGCAACGCTCATGGCCGTGCCAATCGAATAGATATCCCAAGGCATGATCGGGGCGGAGCGGAAACTGATGACATAGTAGTTTGCCAGACCGATGATCATAAAAGAAATGCTCTGCAGGCGCAAAGACCATTTTAAACGGCCAAAAACAAACAAAAACAACACCATAAGCAGCTCAAAAAAATAAATATTGAGAAACTGTATGGGAACCTTCATCGTCTCCCAAGGATTGTGCGTATACCATTCAAACAGATAAAAATTGGCAATAGGAAACAATATCATAGGGATATAATTCCTAAGATAACACATGATTTTCGTGTATTTTGATAATAAATTATTCATTTAAATAGTTTAACTCCTCCAAAATGCTATAGCCTAATAACAATAGCACTTTTTTCCTGTGTTTTCAAGGTAGTTTTGTCTTTATCGCTGTGGGAGGAGTGTGTCTGGTTCAATTGGGATATTGGCAGAGAGAATGGGAGTGTGCATAAAGATTGGAGAGAATCAAAAGACAAACAGAGAGATTCAAAGGTATTCAGCTATAGATTCCTATTGAATCTCTCATTTGTGTGCTTTATTCAAATATGATATTTGTATCAAACAGCAGACTTTCAAGGTTGGCAATGTCGGCCATATTTGGAAGATAAGTGCCGTCCTGCAGCTCAATCGAAACGGTTGTAATGGCAGGTTCGGCATAGGTAACATTATCAAGACATACCCTCAGACTGCTGCAGAGTGCGGCTAACAGCTGAACCATCATATCCTCTTCACTCGGCATGGAAGCGTAATCGGCAAACCATGTTTGGGACAGGTCTGTAACAATTGCCATGTACAGTTCCATCAAAGGATTAAAAACGATCATTTTTTCATAAATAATCGTTACTTCGTAGCTGCCGTCCGGCTGCTGTTCACAGCCTGTCACAGCGTAACGTGCTCCGCCCAAAAGCTGCATCATGAGAGTCCGTAAATCATTTTCGATTTCTTCAGGGCATTCCATACCAAGGAAGGATTCAAGTTCCATACTGAGAAGTTCCATATCAAAAATCTCATTGTAAAACGCTGTGGCTTCCTCTGCGGTGCCAAGACCCAACGCGACAAATGCCTGTGAATCATTGCGGTAATACACATCAAGCAGGGCGCTTAAATACTGATCATACGGAACTTCTATCTCGGTCGGGGCAGGCATGCCCGGCTGAGAATCATCGTGCACTTTCTGTACAGAAGTGTTTGGATTGTCTGTGCGTACTGCAGCGCTGCTCTCCGCAGCATTGGACATAAGACCCATCGACAGCACACTGACTGCAATAACAGCGGCGGCGCATTTTTTAAAAAATTGGATTTTCATTTGAAACCTCCTTGCGATTTTAGAAATTTTGATTACTACCCAATCTATTATAGCCTGTGTATATGTAGTTTTCAATAAAAGAATACAGGATTCTCGTTAGAAAATAGGTTGACGTTCGGGGAGGATTATTCTATAATACATTAGAGTATTTTTCAAATATGCTCTGGTATCTATACAAAAGAGATCGGCAAAGGCAATCAGTAGTCGGGAGGATTGACATGATTAAAAGTATGACAGGTTTTGGGAGATGTGAGATCACAGACGGCAGCCGTAAATATTCTGTTGAGATGAAATCTGTGAACCACAGATATCTTGATGCCAATATCAAGATGCCCAAGAAACTCAGTTTTTTCGAGAGTTCGATCAGGAATGAACTGAAAAATTATGTACAGCGAGGAAAAATTGACATTTTTATCACATACGAAGATTTTTCTGAGAGTAATGTCTGCATCAAGTACAATAAAGATATTGCAGCGGAGTATCTCGGATATCTGAAGACTATGTCAGAAGACTTCGGATTGGATAATGATATCAGGGTGTCGACGCTTTCCCGCTATCCCGAGGTTTTCTCGATGGAGGAACAGACCATAGACGAGGAGGAGATCTGGAAAGGGCTGGCAAAAGCCATACAAGGCGCGGCAAAGGGACTGGAAGAGACACGGATCAGGGAAGGGCAGAATCTTGCAGATGATCTGACTGCAAAACTTGATGGCATGTTGGAGCATGTCGCCTTCATTGAGGAGCGCTCGCCGCAAATCATCGAGGAGTACAGAAAGAAGCTGGACGAGAGGATTCATGAGCTTTTGGGTGATGCGGCAGTTGACGAGACAAGACTGTTAACGGAGGTCACGATTTTTGCCGATAAGGTGTGTGTCGACGAGGAGCTTGTCCGGCTCAGAAGCCATATCGAGACGATGAAGCAATCCTTAAAGGAGGGCGGGAGCATCGGCAGAAAGCTTGATTTTATCGCACAGGAGATGAACAGGGAGGCGAACACGATTCTCTCGAAGGCAAATGACCTTGCGATATCCAACCGCGGAATCGATTTGAAGACTGAGATTGAGAAGGTAAGGGAACAGATACAGAATATTGAGTAAAACAACAGCAGTGAGGTGACAGGTGAACAGACTGATTCATATAGGCTTTGGAAATATTGTCAACACATCAAAAATTATTGCGATCGTGAGTCCTGACTCGGCACCTGTTAAAAGGCTTGTCCAGAAAGCAAAGGAGAGTGGCACAGTGATTGATGCCACACAGGGAAGGAAGACGAAGTCGGTACTGGTTATGGAGAGCAGCCAGATTGTGCTCTCGGCGCTGCTGCCTGAGACGATCGCCGGAAGGGCGCAGGGTGCCTTGTCCGATGAGGACACAGACGAGAACATATAAGGTGCAGGAAAGAATTGTCTTATTAATGAATAAATATTTAAAATAAAAGCGAGGAAAAATTATGTTACATCCATCTTATACAGATTTAATGAAGGTAGTGAACAATGAGGTAGAACAGGGAGAGGCACCAATGGTAAACAGCCGCTATTCTATTGTCATGGCGACAGCGAAGCGGGCAAGACAGATTATCGGCGGTGAGGAGACGCTGGTGGATACAAAGCAGACAAAGCCATTATCAATTGCCATAGAGGAATTGAATCAGGGCAAAATTAAGATTACACATGAGGATTAAGATTTGAACATTTTATTTATTTCCCTCGGCTGCGACAAGAATCTGGTAGATACGGAAATGATGCTTGGTATGCTGGTGCAGAGGGGTTTTTCTATTACGGATGACGAGACAGAGGCAGATGCGGTTGTAGTCAACACGTGCTGTTTTATTAATGATGCCAAGCAGGAGAGTATCAATACGCTTCTGGAGATGGCAGAACTGCGTAAAAGCGGCGCTGTTAAGGCGTTAATCGCCGCGGGGTGTCTCGCGCAGCGCTATCAGGACGAGATTCAGAAGGAGATTCCAGAAGTGGATGCCATCGTGGGGACGACAGCGATTGATGCAATCGTAGATGCACTCGACGAGGTGCTTTCCGGGAGGGGACTCAATCATCTGGAGGATATCAACCGCAAACCTGTATATGATAGGGAAAGAATCGTCACAACCGGCGGACATTATGCGTATCTGAAGATTGCGGAGGGCTGTGATAAGCACTGCAGTTACTGTATCATTCCCAAAGTGAGGGGAAACTATAGAAGTATTCCAATGGACAGTCTGGTTCAGGAAGCGGAGCATCTTGCCATGTCTGGCGCGAAGGAGATTATTCTGGTGGCGCAGGAGACGACGCTGTACGGCGTGGATCTGTACGGGAAAAAGCGTCTTCCCGAGCTGCTGCACAAGTTATGTGCGATTCCGGAAATTTACTGGGTGAGAATCCTTTACTGTTATCCGGAGGAAATCACTGATGAATTGATTGAGACAATAAGAAGTGAGCAGAAAGTATGCAATTATTTGGATATTCCAGTACAGCATGCATCTGATAAAATATTAAAGCGTATGGGACGGCGCACAGGCAGGCAGGAGCTTATGGACATGATATCAAAGCTGAGGGACAGGATACCGGATATCTGCCTGCGGACGACGCTGATTACCGGGTTTCCAGGCGAGACACAGGAAGATCACGAGTCCCTGCTGGAATTTGTAGACGAGATGGAGTTTGACCGGCTTGGCGTGTTCACATATTCGCCGGAGGAGGATACACCGGCAGCGTTGTTTGATGATCAGATTGACGAGGAAGTGAAGCTTGACAGACAGGCGGACATTATGGAACTGCAGCAGGAGATTGCGTTTGAGAAAGCGCAGGAAACTGTGGGAAGCACACTGCTTGTCATGGTGGAAGGCAAGGTGCCAGACGAGCACGCTTACGTGGCAAGGAGTTATAAGGATGCCCCGAATGTGGACGGTTTTGTGTTTGTTCAGACGGGAAGGGAGCTTATGACAGGTGATTTTGTGCGGGTGCGGATCACAGGCTCGCATGAGTATGACCTGATAGGAGAGATAGAAGATGAATTTACCGAATAAACTTACTATATTCAGAGTGATTTTGATCATTCCGTTTGTGCTGCTCATGCTCGGCAGCCATGCCCAGTGGGGGTGGTATATGGCAGTATTTGGGGGGATTGTGGACTATGCGGATTACATCGCACTTGGGATCTTTATTATCGCGAGTCTTACCGACATGCTCGATGGTAAGATCGCAAGAAAGTATAATCTTGTCACCAATTTTGGAAAATTTATGGATCCGCTGGCAGACAAGCTGCTCGTGTGTTCTGCGATGATCTGCCTGATTGAGCTTGACAGGATACCGGCGTGGATTGTCATTATCATTATCAGCAGGGAATTTATCATCAGCGGATTCCGGCTGGTGGCGGCGGACAATCACGTAGTCATTGCTGCAAGCTACTGGGGAAAGTTTAAGACGACGTTCCAGATGATCATGGTTTGCCTGATGATTGCAGATATTGAGGTGCTTGCGATACTCACGCAGGTCGTCATGTGGATTGCAGTCGTACTTACGATCGTTTCCCTGGTTGATTACCTTGTGAAAAATAAGGGTGTGCTGCTGGATGGAAAGATATGAGGCAGTGTAATAAAAGTATTAACTGAAGCCATCTGTTAAACTTCCTGTCGTATTGTCTGGTCATGGATACAGGAAAGGAACACGGATGGCTATTTATTTACTAATTTTCATCAAATATGCAGCTGCACGACAAAAAAGCAGATTTATATCTGCTTCATGAAAAAGTATTGCAGCAAGGTGTCTAATAATTAAATTCAGTGGAATCAATTACTTCCCATGTTTTGTCAGAAATCTTATATGCCAGTTCGTCCAGTTTTTCTACAGGCACATAGAGAATTCCTGTAATCAGTTCCTCATAAAACTTGGCTATAAGCGGCATTGCATTTCCATCTTCAAACTTGAGAAGGGCTTTGCCAAGTGCAGCTATGATAAATGGCGGATAACCGATCACTTTGCAGATCTCCTTCAGATCTTTTGACTTCGTTGCTTTTGTTACGGTATCATGTGCAATAAGTCTTGCAGAATCCCATCCGCGATCGAGGTTATCTTCCATGGCTTTCATAAATGCGCTGTGTTTTAGACCGGCTAAATAAGCTGCCCGAAAGGTTATGGGATCTGGATAACAGATACATGGAATCCGTTTACAGATACCATTCCCTGATGCCTTGGCAAACTGTTTGCGCCAGTCGTCAAATAACTTGTGCAGATCCGTATGCTGCCAGGATTGAATCGGACAGCAGGTGTAGTCAGGCGCACTGTCATACTCAGCTGCTTTCTCAGGCAGCATTGCGACTTGCTTGACGATAAAACTTTGTTTCTGATAAATTATCTTACCATATGGTCTCCAGTCATTAGGTTCAACTTTCATTATGTGTCCTCCGTTGATAAAAAATAAAAATACCCTTTTACTTATATCGGCATAAACTAAAAAAAAATTAGCTTGTACTTATATATAATATGATTTTTTTCAGAAACAGGTGATGTAAAAGAATCGTATATGAGCTGGTGGAGCGCCATAAGACTGATGGATGCGGGCAGAATCATTATTTGCAAAAAATATGTTCACTGAAATGTAAAAACTCGCACTTGTTTTGTCATCTCGTATATGTTAAGGTTATTCAGATGAATGGTTCAAAAATTTTCCGGGAAAATTTCAAAATCATCTTGACAATTGCGAACAGATGTTTTAAAGTATAGACATACTAAAACATTAGTTCTAAAAAATAAAGGAGTAAACATATGGAAAAGGAAGAAAAATTAAAGGCATTAGATGCTGCACTTGCGCAGATAGAAAAGCAGTATGGTAAGGGAGCAGTCATGAAACTGGGCGATCCCAGTGCGCAGATGAATGTGGAGACGATACCGACAGGTTCATTAAGCCTTGACATTGCACTGGGACTTGGAGGAATCCCCAGAGGAAGAATTGTAGAGATTTATGGACCAGAGTCATCTGGTAAGACAACAGTTACGCTCCACATGATCGCGGAGGTACAGAAGAGGGGTGGAATTGCCGGATTTATTGATGCAGAGCATGCACTGGATCCTGCATATGCAAAAAATATTGGTGTGGATGTGGATAATCTGTACATATCACAGCCAGATAATGGTGAGCAGGCGCTTGAGATCACAGAGACTATGGTAAGATCTGGCGCGATTGACATCGTGGTAGTCGATTCCGTGGCGGCACTTGTTCCGAAGGCTGAGATCGATGGGGATATGGGAGATTCGCATGTAGGGCTGCAGGCCCGTCTGATGTCACAGGCACTTCGCAAACTGACAGCAGTTATCAGCAAGTCAAATTGTGTAGTAGTCTTTATTAACCAGCTTCGTGAGAAGGTTGGTGTGATGTTCGGAAATCCAGAGACGACTACCGGTGGACGCGCGCTGAAGTTTTATTCTTCGGTTCGTCTGGATGTCAGGAGGATTGAGTCACTTAAGCAGAGCGGTGAGGTAACAGGTAACAGAACAAGAGTTAAGGTTGTCAAGAATAAGATATCGCCTCCGTTTAAGGAAGCTGAGTTTGATATCATGTTTGGGGAAGGAATATCAGTGGTAGGGGATATTCTCGACCTTGCGGCATCGCAGAATATTATCGTAAAGAGCGGTGCATGGTATGCATATGACGGAAATAAGATCGGTCAGGGACGTGAGAATGCCAAGCAGTATCTGAAGGATAATCCAGAAATCTGCAAGGAAGTAGAAAATAAAGTGCGTGAACACTTCGGACTGCAGGGAGCGGAACAGGTTCCAGAGGCAGTTGAGAAGCCGGAAGGCAAGAGTAAGTCAAGGGCATCATCAAAGACGGCAGTTGAGAAGCCGGCTCAGGAAGCGGCAGAGACGGCAGCACAGACTGAGTAAAGCAGGTAGTGAGGTATGGTCATTACAGATATTGTGGAACTGTCGAATACGAAGGTCAAAGTATGTGTTGACAATGATATCAGTTTTGCACTTTATAAAAATGAGTTGAAAAAGTTTGCTGTCAAAAAGGACAGCGAACTTTCTCAGGAAATTTATGACATGATAATGAATGAGGTGCTGTTAAAGAGGGCAAAACTCAGATGTATGAACCTGTTAAAGAGCAGAGATTATACAGAGCACCAGCTTGTGATGAAACTAAAACAAGGACTTTATCCCGAAAAGATCATTGACGCTGCAGTTGCGTATGTGATTTCCTATGGCTATGTAGATGATTTCCGGTATGCCAAATCCTATATTGAATGCACAGGTCAGGTAAAAAGCAGAAGACAGATTGAAAATGATCTTATGAGAAAAGGGATATCAAAAGAAAAAATCGAACGGGCATATGAACAGTGTTCCGAGGAGGATAACATTACAGAGGAAGAAGAATTGATTCATAAGCTTCTTGAAAAAAAGCATTTTGACCGACAGAATGCCACATACGAGGAATGTCAGAAGATGGTTGGATTTCTTTATCGCAAAGGCTTTGTGCTGGATCAAATATATAAAGTCATCGGACGATCTGAGGAACAATACTATTGACAGATAGTATATAATAAAAGAATAAATGCTTGACATCGCCCGGTTAAAAGAGTAAAATTAATATGTTGTAGTATCTGCAAAGATATGATAAAGTGACTATTCGGAATACTTTATAGATTTCAGCGACGAGCAGGAAACTGTGGAGGCACTGAACAGTTGCACAATGAAAATTTAATAAGGAGGTGCTCCTGTACATGCTATACGTATTAGAGGCAGTGATTATTATTGCAATATGTGTAGCGGGCTGTTTTTTTGCATTTTCGAACTACAAGAAAAATGTAGAGGCTACAATTGGAAATGCAGAGGACAAGGCGAGGGAGATTGTCGATGAAGCTCTTAAGACTGCTGAGACGAAGAAGCGCGAGGGACTTCTTGAGATTAAGGAGGAATCCATCAAGACCAAGAATGAGCTCGACAAAGAGATCAAGGAACGCAGGGCGGAAGCTCAGCGCTACGAGAGACGAGTCCAGCAGAAAGAGGAGAGCATTGACAAGAAGGCGGATGCCATCGAGAAGAAGGAAGCCAGCCTTGTCGCACGCGAAGAAGAGCTCGCAAAACAGAGTGCAGTTGTAGCAAGACTGAACGAAGAGCGGATACAGGAACTGGAGCGAATTTCAGGATTAACCTCTGAACAGGCAAAAGAGCATTTATTAAAAATTGTTGAAGACGAAGTAAAACATGAGACTGCAGTGATGGTCAAGGAATTGGAAAGCAGGGCAAAAGAAGAAGCTGACAAGAAGGCAAAAGAATATGTTGTCACAGCGATTCAGAAATGTGCTGCAGACCATGTATCTGAGACAACGATTTCCGTTGTTCAGCTTCCTAATGATGAGATGAAGGGAAGAATCATCGGCAGGGAGGGGCGCAATATCAGGACATTGGAGACACTTACAGGTGTGGAATTGATCATTGATGATACGCCGGAGGCAGTAATTCTTTCAGGCTTTGATCCGATACGGAGAGAGGTTGCAAGGATTGCACTCGAGAAGTTGATTGTGGATGGACGGATTCATCCGGCAAGAATTGAAGAGATGGTTGAGAAAGCCCAGAGAGAAGTCGAGATCATGATCAAGGAAGAAGGCGAGGCGGCAACGTTGGAAGTTGGCGTACATGGCATTCATCCAGAGCTGGTGAAGCTTTTAGGTAAGATGAAGTTTCGAACAAGTTATGGTCAGAACGCTTTGAAACATTCAATCGAGGTGGCTCACCTTACTGGACTGCTTGCTGCGGAGATGGGGCTTGATGTCAGAATGGCAAAGAGAGCCGGTTTGCTGCACGATATTGGTAAGGCAGTAGATCATGAGATGGAAGGTTCACATATACAGTTGGGTGCAGAGTTGTGCAGAAAGTACAAGGAATCACCGATTGTTATCAATGCTGTTGAATCGCATCACGGTGATGTGGAAGCACAGTCATTGATTGCCTGTCTGGTGCAGGCTGCTGATACAATTTCAGCTGCGAGACCGGGGGCAAGGCGTGAGACTCTCGAAACATATACAACCAGATTAAAACAACTAGAAGAAATAACCAACAATTTTAAAGGTGTAGATAAATCTTTTGCTATTCAGGCAGGTAGAGAGGTTCGTGTTATGGTAGTTCCTGAGCAGATTAATGATGCGGACATGATACTGTTGGCACGTGATATTTCCAAGCAGATCGAGGCAGAGCTTGAGTATCCGGGACAGATCAAGATAAACGTCATCAGGGAATCTCGTGTCGTTGAGTATGCGAAATAAGTTGAAATAATTAGACGAGCATTATGAAAACCATCAAAGTCACAAACAGATTTTGGTGGTTTTCTTGTTTTCTATAAAACATGGAGGAGGATTTATATGAATGCAGAAATAAAGAGAGTAAAAAGAGAACTTCAATGTGAAGGTGCAATCACAAAATATTATAAGGATACCGTTATTCTTCCAGATGGAAAGACAGAGATTTATGACTTTGTGGGACATAATGGTGCCGCTGCGGCAGTCGGCGTACTTCCAGACGGAAGACTTCTCATGGTGAGGCAGTACAGAAACGCTCTTGACAGATTTACCTTGGAAATACCTGCAGGGGGACTGAATCCTGATGAACCCACGATTGATGCAGCTGCAAGAGAGCTGGAGGAGGAGACTGGATATCGGTGCAACAGGATTGAAAAATTGATCACAATTCGGACAACCGTTGCATTCTGCAATGAGAAGATTGATATCTACCTTGCGACAGACCTTGCTAAGACAGAGCAGCATCTCGACGAAGATGAATTTGTAAATGTAGAGATTCATACAGTTGAAGAGCTTGAAAAAATGATATACGACGGGTTAATCGAGGATGCTAAAACGATTGCATCAATTCTGGCGTACAAGAATAAATATACAAAATAGTTCATAAGCTTAAATAAGTAGCTGCAGCATGGGTGAAGTGGCGGATGAACAAATTTAATACCGAAGAACAGGTTGAGAAGTCAGCAGTATGCAGTGTCGTTCCAGAGCAGGATGCGTATATTGATTATAGAAAACTTCATTATAAAAATACGATACCCGACAACAGGGTGCTTGTATTTCTTACAGGATTTTGTTTGGGTATGGTATTTTTTTATTTGACAGGGGGACAAAATGCCAGTGTAGGAAGTATGCTTGACAGGGAGCACTTGGCACTGATGCAGAACTTTGAGGTAAATCGGTCGGGTCTTTTTGAGTATGTCATAGGTCTGCGTCTCAGACAACTCCTATTTGGTGTGATCTGTGCGCTGGGCAGCATAGGTGGTCTGATGGCTTATTCCATTATGGGCTGGTGTGGTTTTGAGGTTGGACTGATCATTTTTACACTGGTATATCAATATGGCATCAAGGGGATCTTGCTGACCTTTTCCATGGTTTTGCCACAAGGGATATTTTATGGTATTCTTTTCATGGTCATATTCCGCAAATATTGGATGAGTGACAAAAAAAGTTGTCATAATGAGATGACTGTAAAAGGTGAGCACCAGCATCATAAAATGGAAATGATTAAAACAATTGTTCTGGTCATGCTGATGTTTAGCATCGGAATATTGTGTGAAGTGTATATAAATCCTGAAATAATGAGAAAAATAGCATTACTCTTTCCTTGATTAAAAGCCGAAAAGGAGGTATATTGAACGCGATTTGGAACAAAAGGACGAAGTTTTTTGAAAAAAGGTTAAAATAATTTTAAATTTTCTGAAAAAACATTTGATTTTATGTAAAATACAATATATAATAAGAGTAGGCATAAGGGGTAAATCAAATCTTTATGAGGAGGTTTTTCAAAATTTATGGAAAGAGAAATTAATAATTTTATTTCTTATTTACATAATATAAAAAAAACTTCGAACAATACTGAATTATCATACAAGAGGGATTTAGGCAAGCTGCGCCAGTATTTAGAAGAAAAGGATATCGTGGATGTGAAGGAGATTACATCAGAGATCCTGCAATCCTATATTGTGTATTTAGGTGACAATCATTTTGCAGCTGCAACCATATCCAGAAATGTCGCTTCTATAAAGGCTTTCTTCCACTATCTGTGTAAAGAGGGCATTGTAGAAAAAGATGTGTCTGATGGGTTGAAAGCGCCAAAGATTGAGAAGAAGATGCCTGAGATTCTGACTCCGGAGGAAGTTATATGGCTTCTGGAGCAGCCAAAGGGAGACACTCCCAAAGAGATTCGCGATAAAGCAATGTTAGAGCTTTTATACGCGACAGGAATTCGCGTGACGGAACTGATCACCCTAAAGGTTTCCGATGTGAATATGCAGATGGGTTTTATCATCTGCAGGGATGGCAGCAGGGAGAGAGTGATTCCGTTCGGTGCTGCCGCTAAGAAAGCAATGACAAATTATCTTGAAAAAGCGCGTGATGTAATGCTGTTTGACCTGCATTCTGAGATTTTGTTTGTGAACTGTTCAGGACAGCCGATGAGTAGACAAGGCTTCTGGAAGTTGATCAAATATTATGCAAAGAAAGCTGGCATTATGGCTGATATTACACCACATACTCTTCGCCATTCGTTTGCTGCGCATCTGGTAGAGAATGGCGCAGATTTGAGAAGCGTTCAGGAGATGCTTGGCCATTCTGACATTTCTACGACACAGGTATATACGAACCTGACGCACAACCGTATCAGAGAAGTATATGCTAAGGCGCATCCAAGAGGATAAAGTTGCATAAAAAACGCAAGCCGCAGGCTTGCGTTTTTTATGCGTATTTTTAATGTAAGAAATTAAGGAATTGTAGAAAAATAATTGATTAAATTTGAACCATATGTTATAGTTGA
>CAMWLV010000081.1 GCA_947175175.1 uncultured Lachnospiraceae bacterium | reverse complement strand
CTTTTTGATACCCCTAATGACAAGACTGTGATCTTTGGATTCTCCATTTTCTGTGATGCCGCCATAATGCACCTGATATAATCCGCCTTCTGCTTTTTTGTTTTGCCCTTTACTGCTGCTTCATCGCTTAACATCTCACTGACTGCAACATTTTCTCGAAGCAGATAATGAACCAACGGATTAAAGAAATACATAACTACCACTACAAATCCCAAAAAACGTTCCACGATATCCATACATGACACATGATTCATTTCATGCAGGAGCACTTCCTCCATGGAATTCTCATAGTCACGATAGTCAACCGGAAGCAAGATCACCGGTCTGACCAGTCCCACAGTCACTGGAGAAGATACACATGGCGAAATGCCGATGACAATTCTCCTCTTTGTAAGACTGCCCTTTTTCTGCCATTTTGGACACTCTTTTGACTCTTCTTTGCTGCCTTTCATATAATGCCCTGCATCAAAGAACACCATATTCCTTTTATACCGCCTACCTGTCATCACATAAACTGCCACCCAGCCAACAAGCAGCGCAAGGCACACTGTCATAATCACCAGGATAACAGGCAGGATTCTTTGATATCCCGTTATACAGACAATTTTTCCTTCCTGATCCAGGACAATAAAACTGTTCCACACGCTCGTCGCATCATAAACATCACCACACTTATTTGATGAAAATGTCTTTCCCGCTTTTTCCAGAATCCATTGAGCCAGTTCTATCACCTCTGCTGCCAGCCATGGAACGGGCAGCAGGTAAAAACCAATGTTTATCCAAATCAGAAAACGCCTCCCTTTCAATGGTAATTCATACGGCAGTCTGTTGTTAAACAAAATATACAATAGTGTGCAGATGCTTCCGCACAACATCATATGTACATATAACCTCATTCCTGCTCCCACCCTTTCAGAATCTGCCGCAGCGCTTCGATTTCCTTCTCGTCTGGTTTTGCACCTCCATTCAGTGTCGTGAGCATTCTTGCGAACGAACCGCCATAATTTCTGTCCAGAAAAGCTCTTGACGCCTCTTCCAGATAGTCCTCCCTGGTGACCGCAGGCTGATATTTCTTGAATCTGGCTCCTTCTACGGCCTCCACCAGATGTTTCTGCTGCATCTTGAACAGAAAGGTATTCATGGTCTGCTTTTTCCAGTTCTTATTGGTCCTTGCATTAAAAATCCCCAAGAGTTCTCCTAAGAAAATCGGTTCTCCCTTTGCCCACAATGTTTCCATAATCTCCAATTCCGCTTCTGTCATCTTGATTCACCTCCTTTTTAGTACTACTTTTATAGTATAACATGGTATGTTAAATTATGCAATCGTTTTGTACTATATTTATAGTATCAAAAAGAAAAGGGCAAGCAGACTCTCTATGGTGTATTCCACTTTGCTGTACGCACCTCTTTACTGAAAAACAAAACAGAGTGCCAAAAGCTGGTTGACACTCTGCTGCGCTATCATTCTTTTACAAGCGGTGGCTGCTGATATAATTTGCGCTCTATCTGCTTACGCTCTAATGCAATTTGTTTTAATGCTGCCTCGTCTTTTGTCACTGCTTCAATTCGCTCAAGAATTGATAACTGATCAAAAAGATGACAGTTTAATTCTTTTTCATTTGAAGGCATACGATTTCACCTCCCTTCTATAATAAAAGAAAAGTAATTACCGGATTACCCTGACCTCAAAAGCCGTTGTCTGCGGCGGAATGCTCATTGTCATAAAAGCCGCATGACGCACCCTCACCCGCAGACCGGGAACCAGATTGGAAAAATTCATCGGTCTTCCCATTCCATTCAGAATCTGCGCATCATCCGCCAGATTAAACCGCATAACGGAGGACGGATTTCCGTCACTGATCGTCGCAAAACTTCTGTTCTGTCTGTTTACATCGACAATCCTGCCGACTGTTACATTGTCATTGCGGGGTCTTCCCACTACCTGAATGACATACGCTGACGCCTGTGGCGGGATACTCCGCGTCGTCGCATTGGAAAATGCCGCATTGACAGTCATTCCAGTTCTCAGATCTGCCAGTTGTATTCGGCTGCTGTTTTCGTCCATGATCACTGTGTTGTTTCCGACATTCAGACGTATTGTCTGATTATCCCTGCTACAGTTTGGACAATCTCTGTAGGAAACGAGTACAAAAGAGCCGTTTCTGCCTGTCTCAACGTCCTCGATCATCCCATTTGTAATCTGTGTCAAAAAAGTGTTATCCATTGGTGTCTCACCCATAAGGTTTTATTATACTATATGCGCGCAGTCTCACTCGGGGTACACCAGTCTCGCATCATCAATATGATATAACACATTGTCCAGATACCGTTTTGCAAGGTAGTTTGCCATGCCCAGATTCATGTCAAGATAGTTTCCGCAGTCCTCTGGACTGGCTCCTGGGACCTCATCTTTATAGTCCCTGATAAATTCATACATCTCGATCATCAGCGGAATGATATCCTTTGACTCATAATCTCCTGCAAGCAATAAATAAAAACCAGTACGGCAGCCCATCGGCCCGAAATAGATCGTCTTTTCTCCATACTCCTTATGGTTTCTCAGGAAAGTCGCAGCCAGATGTTCAACGGTGTGCACCTCTGCCGTATTCATGACCGGCTCCTCATTCGGCGAGGTCATTCTCAAGTCAAAAGTCGTGATCGTGTTCTCACCGACTTTGTCCTTCCTCGATACATATACACCTGGCTGCAATTTGATGTGATCAATCGTAAAACTTGTTATTTTTTCCATAGTGTAACTCCTCCATTTTAATATCTTGTCATGATATAGCTCGACGGATCGACCAGACGCTCCTTTGGTATCTCGCGTCCCCAGTGAATCGAAGAATTGTAATTGCCCTCTGCCACAATGACCGAATTCTCCCTCACTTCGAGTACAATAACAGAATGTGTGTCATTGTCCACTCTAAGAATATCACCAACCCGTATATTGGAATAATCCTTGTGAATCTTTGCCCGCACATCGCCAAACGCCGCATCGCTCACTGCAAACGCAAACCCTGCACAGCCAAAACCACCAATGTAGGTTCCGCCCTTCCAGCCATAATAATTATCGTTTGTCCAGCGCATTCCCTCCGGAAAAACAGCCTTTTGTGCCATAATGATCTCATAAACCTGGCTTTCTGCCGTACTTGTTGTATCTGCTGCACTCAGTCCAATTCCATGGACATAGAAGATCTGTCCATCTAAATTAATCTGAAAATAACCGTTACTCGTAACGCCTGTAACCAATATGGGCAGATTTGCCGCTACCTCAGGAAGTACCACTGTGCTGTCGTCCGCATCAGCCAGTATCACTGTATTGTCATTTGTATATAAAACCGCCTCTGCCGCCGTCACCGTGAATTCTGCTGCCTGTGCTTCCATCGTTGGTGTCCCAAACAGCAACGCTACTCCAAATACAAGACCAATCATACGATTCCAAATTTTTCTCATCTTTTTCTACATCCACCTTTCTCCTTTTTTGCCACCTTTACCTTGTACATCTCGTCATCAGCAATTTTCATGTAATCGTCAAAAACCCTGTCCGATGACGGATCTGTTATCGCCTGTCCAATACTGACATGGATGTCATCTTTTCCAAGCTGCGCTATTACCCCATCTTTGAAAGTCTCCGCCTCGGACTCGTCATCAATCGGGAAAAATGCAATAAACTCGTCCCCGCCATACCGGTACACAAAACCTTCTTTTGGACACTTGTCGACGAGCACGTTTGCAATTTCCTTCAAAATCATGTCGCCCTTTTCATGTCCATATGTATCGTTGACCTGCTTGAAATTATCTGCATCCACAAAATTGATCACACACTTTCTTCCTCTTTTGCAATGCTTGCGGTATTCCGGATCGATCATTTCTGTATATGCAATACGATTGTACAAACCTGTAAGCTGGTCTCTGTTATAAATATCACGCATCTTTTTGTTCGCGATCTCAAGCTGCAGCTTCTTGTACAGATTCTCTATAGTCTTGGTGATCGTGCTGTGGATATCGTAAAAATAGGGATTATCATACAAAAACCTTCCATTTTTTAAAATACTGTATCCAACCGCTTTCTCCCTAAAATGAATCGGAGTGAACATATATGCGCTTCTTGCTCCTGTCTTTTCATAATGCTGCCTTAACTCGGACAGTTCCTTGATCTTCAGAATCCTTCTGCCCTCTGTCGCATACGCCACTACCAGATTGTCCTTGTCATAGCCATCTGTCACAAGCTCGCTTTCAGCCACACCTTCATACAGCCTTTTGTCGATCACGATCGTAAGGCCGTCACATGCCAGACTCATGAAATACTCCGCAATCTGTCTGAATACCTCATCATAGGTGCTGCACTTCACAATGTCACTCTCAAGCTTCGTGAGCAGCTCTTCCTTCTCCAGTTTATCCACATCGGCAATTACCTGTCCCCTCGCGTATTTCCTATAGTCAAGAAGTCCGCTGTTCGGACACCCGCAACTCTCAGAGAATATGCACTTCGACGGCATAAAATGGTTTCTGGGCACATCTTTTCCAGCCCACACATCAGCCAGAATTTCCATTGTCTTATTCCCTATATTTTCCCGCATATGTCCCACAGTCGTTATCTGCGGTTCAAAATAGAGCGCCTTATCCAGATTGTCAAACCCTGTGATCTTGAAATCCCTCGGTATCCGGTATCCGCTCTGCTGTGCCTTGTAGCAGAATCCCGCCGCTATATTATCATTCGCGCAGACAAACACATCCGGGAACTCGATCATCCTGCCCTGAAAGCTCTTCATATACTGTTCAAAGTATTTCACTCCAGTAGAAAAATCATAATCGCCATACCACACAGGATTGCTTTCTCTCGGTAGACCAAGACGGTCAAGACTCTCCCAGTATGACTGCACCCTAAGCAAATTCTCGTAGTTTTCCTTAGGCCCCCCTGCAAAGATATACCTCCGGCAATGATGTTCATAATACAAATGATCTATGAGATCTGCAACTGGCTTTTTATTGTCAATACCGGCATAATAAAATCCCTCTATATCACTTCCAATACTCACTGTGGGCTTACTGCTCCTGCGGATCATGTCCACCAGCCAGTCAAAATAATACTTGTCAGAAATATTTGTGCAATCCATAATGATACCGTCAAACTCTGACAGGTCAGGCAGCGTATATATATTATACTCCCCGTGATTGTGCATTTCATCACGGCTCCAATTACCATGGCAGTTGTATTGGTACAGACCAATTTCCTCATCACTCTTGGATATGAACTTCATCATTCCGTCCACCCATGCATAAGTGATCAGTCTCTTCCATCCATCTGAAAATAGTGCTACTTTTTTCATAATTTATACCCCTTGCGTGCTCCGGCACGCATACCAATCAATAGTTTGAAAGTCCTTCTTTCAAACTTTAATATCTCCAATTTCTAAAAGCGGCATTTACCAATTGCATTCCAAGTACACTTTCTATCATTATAACGCAAGACTCTATGCAAATACAAGGCAAATCTGATGAAATATTGCGCCTCATTGACGAATTTACTTTTATCTTATATAATACAGTTAGCACGTCAAAGGCTTCAGGAGACCTTTTGACGTGCATTTTGACACCAGCTAAAAACATAGCAGCTATAAGAAATCGGGGTTTTTATATGTTTTCAAGATTTTTTCATGTGATATTTAGAAACTTGCACCACATTTATATGATTCCGCAGATGGAGTATGTATCCCGTCACCCAGAGAAATATTCCGAGGAACAGATGTATGCTCTCGACCGCCTGTGCATCAAACGCATGATCAAACCCGGCCGCATCACGACAGAAGGCTATGGCATCCACAATCTGCCTGAGGAAGGCGGATATATCATGTGCCCCAATCATCAGGGAAAATATGACGCGCTCGGCATCATGCTCACCCATGACAAGCCCTGCTCTGTCGTCATGGATATTGACAAATCCAACACACCCCTGGTAAAACAATTCATCAACTTAGTGCGCGGCAAGCGGATGGACAGAACTGATGCGAGACAGTCCATCAAGATCATCCGCGAAATGGCTGACGAGGCAAAGCAGGGGCGCAAATTTATCATTTTCCCGGAAGGCGGCTACCACCACAACGGCAATTCCACTACAGAGTTCAAACCGGGCGCTTTCAAGAGTGCCGTATGGTCAAAGGTTCCAATTGTGCCTGTTGTGCTAATCGACTCCTACCGTGTTTTTGAAGAGCGGACTCTCAACCCCATCAAGACCTTTGTATATTATCTGAAACCGCTTTATTATGACGATTACAAGAACATGACCACGATTGAAATTGCCCAGACCGTGCAGCGGCGCATCCAGGAAATCTTAAACCGCTATCTCGCAGGCGCCACACCGGCCTCCCTTGAAGAATAGCCTTACATCTCAAATACTCTTTTTATGCTGTCATAGTGAAGGAAAATTCCCTGAGCGGCAAACGCCCTGATCTCATCCAGGGAAGCGAGCATATATCCGTCTGTCTCTTCTTCCTGCAGACGGATATCCGACTCGTCAAAATCCGCGGTAAAACGGTAAATATCCACAAAATAGTTGTCCCCTTCACCTGGGTTCTCCCTCTTATAACTAAACAGATAACCGCCATCCCAATCAGACACATCAAGTCCTGTCTCTTCCCTGATTTCCCTCAGCACAGCCGCCTCTGAATCTTCGCCTGCCTGTGCCGCACCGCCTGATACCTCCCACCAGCCGGGAGCCCACGCTTTCGTCATAACCCGTTTAGTGATCAGGAATCTTCCGTCCCGATGTGCCACCACGCCGAGCACAGTCAGATGATATTCTCCGTCTTTGAGACACCAGTCATTCTTTTTCATTGTCCGCCCTGTGCGCTTTTTATCCGCATCATAGATATCCCACATTTCCATAATCATCCGCTCCTTTATTATTTGTCAAAACACTATTCCTTCATTTTTGCCTGACATTCCGAACACACGCCCATCAGCACAGAGCCTGAACACTCCAGCGTGAACTTGTGATGTTCATATAAGTGTCTCACAATCTCCTCCATGAAATCACACTCCAGATGAAGGATCTTGCCGCACGCCCTGCATTGCATGTGAATATGCTCATGACACTGTGCGTGGGGCTTGGCACACTGATAACGGCAGAATTCATCTTCCGCCGTCTTGTATTTCATAATCACACCGCTCTCTGTAAGTTTGTCCAGATTGCGATAGATCGTCGTCAGATTGACCTGTATGCCGTTTTCCTGCATATACGCGTTGATATCATAGGCACTGAAACTATGTTCCCTGTGCATGTCCAGATATGTCATGATCGCATCCTTATTCTTCGTGCGGTACTTTTTCTGCTGATCATCTTGCATCACTGTATACACCCCTTTTCGTGGCAGTTCCTTATTTCTTCTGCCGTTCACAGATTCTATCCAAAAATTCACAGTAGCTCTTGACTGCTGTGACGAGCAGCACCAATGAATTATAGATGCATTCCGGCTCAAAAATCACCTTGAGTTCTTCCTCAATATCCGAAAAATCAATATCGAGGCTGTCCTGCACCTTTCCACATGCCTTGGAAAAGCGCGGCAGCCGCCTGATCTGCCCGGTCTCCTGCACCTGGCATACTGCGTCGGTCAGATTTGCCTTCCACTTATTAAACGAGGTATCCTCGAGTCCGGCGCAGATCATATCCACCATTGCCTCCTGCATGCCCCAAAACTGCCCTGCATCTTCCTCTCCCTTTTCTTCCAGAATCGTCGTGTATTTTGCATAGATAGCAATCATCTGCTCTGACTCGTGATGTAACAGCGATCTCGCCACAAGTACTTTCTCTTGGCGCGCTTTTTGCTCCTCATCCGCTATTTCTGCTATCATCTTCCTTTTTTCCTGACAATACTCATCAAACCTTTTGATTGCCTCTGCTTCATACCCCATTCTGCACTGATACTCCTTCTCCCAATATTGAAATTGCATCTCTCCATGTATTTGTCAGCCCTTCGAGCGACCACACTGCGTTAGCGGGACTTGTGGAAGGCAGTTTCACAAGCGTGGGCTTGCCTTCGTGAACATACTTTCCACAGTATTTCATAAAAAGCCCATGCGCTTTCCCGCCATTTAGAAATATTGCCTGAATATCTGCAGCAGACAGTATTACATTCATATCGTTTCCCTTGACATTTTTTATACTGCTGTCCGACGATCCTATAATATCGCAGGACGCGATCACGTCCCACAATGCGACATTATTTCGCAGCAAAAATTCTTTCTTTTCTGCTATCGTATCTGGCTCTGTTTCCCCGAATACCGCGGAAATCACTTTCCAAAAACGATTCTGCGGATGTCCGTAGTAAAACTGCTGCTCCCGCGACTTTACGGACGGCATGGAACCCAGGATCAAAATTTTTGAATTTTTGTCATACACTGGATCAAAGGAATGCGTCACATGTTCATACGCTGACAAATCTGTTGTCTGTTTCTTCATTACCAATACTCCTAATATTCCCATTAATTCCACTCTGATATGGAATTGAGCAGCTGCCTGCGCTGCTTCCAGTCTGGCATCAGCCTTGTCATAAGCGCATGAAATGCCTTAGAGTGGTCGGGATGTATAAAGTGGCAAAACTCATGCATCACTACATACTCAATACAGCAAAGCGGTGTCTCGATCAGCCTGCTGTTCAATGTAACAACCCCTTTGTATGGCTGACAGGAACCCCACCTTGAAGTCATACGCCGTATCTTGATCACAGGATAATCCACTCTGAACTGCTGAAACTGTTTGTGCACCTGATGACAGATCTCCTCGTACACGCCGCGCTGATACTCCTTCAGCCATTTTTCGTACAACAGTTCTTTATGGCGTATATCCTCTGGTTTCTTCACCCAGAAATATATGAATCTGTTATCAAGGTCTATGCGCTCTAGTTCACTCCTTACAATCTTAACCTCATGCTTGTTTCCCAAGAGCGTCAACTGCTCTCCGTCCGCATACTGCCTCTCTGTCTGCGGTTCCTTTTCCTGCTGCCTGCGGCTGTTCTCCTCCGCCCGCTCGACTGCTGTAACGATCAGCGCCTGCTTCTGGCGCATGAATCCTTCTATATAATTGACCGGAACACGCCGGGAGGCTGAAACCTTTACATTTCCTGCAGCGTCAATCCGCAGATTGACATTTTTCACAGACTTTCTTGTGAGCTCATATCTGATTTCCATACCTTCCAATACAATAGTACGGATCTCGCTCCCATATACCCTTGCCGCCATGTCCTGCCGCCTTCTCTCTTTTCTTCTGCCAATTGCTAAATAACAACGAATCAATTTTATCGTAAAAAACCAAAAATTGCAATTACTTGTGACAAATAACCGAATCTATTATAGCAAATCATGCCGGCAATCCTGCAAAATAGTTGAAAATTTGGTAAATATCCACTATAATTATATCAATCAGGTAATACATAACCATTTTCTGTTTTTACGCACAATATTTTTATGAACGATACAAGGAGGATAACATGAGATTAATAACACGTTCTGACTTTGATGGTCTTGCCTGCGGCGCACTTTTGAAAGAGGCGGGGATTATTGATCATTGGAAATTTGCCCATCCAAAGGATTTACAAGATGGACTTGTGGAAGTGACAGAAGACGACTGTCTTGCCAATGTACCATATGTGGAGGGCTGCGGTTTGTGGTTTGACCACCACTCCAGTGAGCATGAGAGACTTCAGCTGGAAGGCAAATATAAGGGAGAGAGCCGCATTACACCTTCCTGTGCGCGCATCATCTATGAATATTATGGCGGAAGAGAGCGTTTTCCCCAGTTTGATGATATGATGGAGGCTGTCGACAAGGTGGATTCCGGCAATCTCACCATCGAGGAGATCCAAAATCCCAAAGGCTGGATCCTTGTAGGATTTCTGATGGATCCGCGTACTGGTCTCGGCCGTTGGAGAAACTTTACGATTTCCAACTATCAGCTGATGGAAAAATTAATTGATGCCTGCCGTACCATGACGACCGAAGAGATTCTCGCACTCCCTGATGTGAAGGAGCGCATTGATATTTATTTTGAACAGAATGAAAAATTTATGGAAATGGTCAGAAAATATACGCGTGTCGATGGCAACCTCATTATCTCTGACCTAAGAGGTGTTGACCCAATCTACTCTGGAAACCGTTTCCTAATCTACAGCATGTACCCTGAGCAGAATATTTCTGCATGGATTGTCAGCGGACGTGGTGGCGCGGGCTGCAGCGCGGCATGTGGTTACAGCGTCCTCAACAAGACTTCAAACGTCGATGTCGGAAGCCTGATGCTCAAATACGGCGGCGGCGGTCACAGGAAAGTCGGAACATGCCAGTTTCGTGATGATAATATGGCAGAAGAACTGCCAAAGATGCTCTCTGAGCTCTCAAAGATGGCAAATGCATAATAAAAATCGAGTGCACTGCACTCGATTTTTATTATGCATTTTAATTATGCAGCGCTTTCCTCTTTTCAAAGAAAGTATCCACTGATTTCTTGATCTGCTCAGGCGGCATTGTCTTAAGCAGATACCCGTCCGGTTTCAGCTCCATGACCTGCATGACACTCTCCTTATCTCCCTTACTGGTGAGAAAGATAACTGGAATATCCTCAAACTCTACCTCACTTCTGATCATGCCAAGCACCTGCTTGCCGTCAACAATCGGCATCTCATAGTCGAGCAGCACCAGATCCGGTCTGTTTGTCGAAAGATATTTGATCGCCATGGCACCGGAATTGGCAAGGATTACCTGGTATTTGTCCTCCAGCCATCCTTTTACATTGCGGAGCATGGCGCCGGAATCATCCACTACAAGAATCTTCTTTTTATTCTGTTTCCCAAATGTTGTGAGGTATGACTCAATCGACTCTGCAACCTCATTGACATTGATCGGACGCGGAAATTCCTTCTGGATCAAATGCAGCGGAATAATCTTTATGATCTCCGCAATCTCCTGGGGATCCCCTGTGACAAAGATAGGAATATCCTTCTCTACTGCCTGATCTTTCAGATATGTAAGTCCCTGATGCAGCTTCATCAGCTCCTCGTCCGCAAAGATAAAGATCAGATCCATGTCCTCCTTTATCTTGCTGAGTACATCTGGATTTGCATGCGTACTTGACACTTTGCAATTCGCTTCCTCAAGCTTTTCCTGAAGCGACACGAGCAGATAGCTCTGTACCTCCGATACAATCAATACTTTTTGCATAATACTCCTCCATTCTTGCCAAATCCTGCGAATTTGGGCGTAAGCACAAATTTGCCGTGTGAAAAATTTATTTTTCACACTAACTCCCATTCGCCCGCTTTTGCGGGCACTCAAATCAGGATGGTGAAATTTTTATTTCACACTAACTCCACTTTTTATTCTGTAATCTCTTCAAGCACTTCTATCATTTTTTTCCCTGTATTCATGACATCTTCCATTGCCACATCCGCCACATAAGCCCGCAGTTCTTCCATATATGAGCTGAGTTCCTCTGGCAGCCGATACTCCTCAAGTTCCGCAAGCGCCGCATCCGCTCCGTCAAGATCAAAGCTGTCCATTGCCGTGTTGAGTTTATCAAGCGCTTCAATAATCTCCGCCTTGGGGACCTCTTTCTTGTCCTGTTCATTTGCCTTTCCATATGGTTCCAATATCGGTTTGTAGCTTCTGTATAGCTCCATGATAGCGGGATTTTCCTTGGTGATCGTCTCCACATCCTCTGCATTTCCACACTGTTCCATCTTATAGAACAACTCCGAGAGTTCCAATGCCCCTATCATGCGTGCCGTATTTTTCAAAGCGTGTACCTCTATAGTATAATCGCGAATCATTCCGTCTGCAAGACATTTTTCAATTTTCGTCGACTTCAGGTCAATTAATTTATAAAAATCACCCAGCAGATTTGTGAATAATTCCAAGCTGCCGGAATTCTTAACCCCCTCTGCAACATTAAGTCCTTCTATGACGGGAAGTACCTGCGGTGGTACTGGTACCTGTGCTGCTGAAGTTGACAATTTCTGTACCAGCTCCTTTGGCAGCCATGCACGGATCTTACTGCAGATGTCCTTCAGTTCAATCGGTTTTGCCACAAAATCATTCATTCCCGCTTCCTTAAACGTTTCCCTTGCCCCCATAACCGCGTTCGCTGTCAGGGCAATGATCGGCATCTTCCGGATATATTCATCTGGAAGCTTTCTGATATTCTGTGTCGTCTCCACACCGTCCATCACGGGCATCATGTGATCCATAAAGACAATATGATATCTCTTTTCCTGTACCATCTCAATTGCCTTTTTCCCGGAACTGGCGGTATCAATATTCATCTGCAATGGCTGCAGCAAACCTCTCGCCACCTTGAGATTCATCTCATTGTCATCCACGATCAAAATCTGTGCCTGCGGTGCGATAAAATTCATCACATTATCGGTCTCGGCAAAAACCGCTGTGGTTTCATGATTGATCACCTGACAGAAATTGAGTGTATACAGAGGCTTATTGACAACTGTCACCTGCTCATTCCAAACATTTTCCCTCATCGGATTCTGCAGTACACAGAGTTCTGTTCCATTTGAGACAAAATGTTCTTCGATGCTGTCTTTCAAACCATGATATACTTCCTCGTCCACAAAGAAGAAATCAACCTTCGTATTGCGTTCTTTCGCCTCATAACAGTCCATATACCTCAATCCATAGCCTTCCGCAATCTTCTTCAACTGTTCCAGAATGCACTTGTCTCCCATATGACCGCTTACCACCATCGGCTCATGGACAATCGCTTCTTCCTTGACAACTGCCGCCAGCTGACTGCCGATTACCTTTTGTGGAATATTGAAATAAAATTCACTGCCCTTGCCATACTCGCTCTTCACACCAATCTGTCCGCCCATGTTTTCCACAAGCTGTTTTGATATCGCAAGACCTAATCCTGTACCCTCCTTATTTCTGTTTTTCTTTGTGTCAACCTGCTGGAAAGAACCAAACAACTTATTCAGATCCTCCGGCTTAATACCCTGACCGGAATCCTGAATCGAGATATCCAGATTTACCATGTCCTCTTCCGCTATTTGTGTCATTTGTATTGTAAGTTTGACAAATCCAGCATCTGTAAACTTAATCGCATTGTTTGCAATATTGATAATGACCTGCCTGATGCGAAGCGAATCTCCATACAGCCTGTTTGGCAAGTTCCTGTCAATATCAAACATCAGTTCAATCGGTTTGTCAGCAATTCGATTGAGAAATATCATGCTAAGGTCACTCAGCATGGACATTGGCTCGTATTCCTCCTCTATGATTTCCAGCTTTCCGGACTCAATCTTGGAGAAATCAAGAATGTCGTTGATAATCGTGAGCAGCGAGGCACCAGAATTTTTGATATTCATCAGATAGCCTCTGTCCTGATCACTCAGGTCGCTCCTGAGAAGAATCTCTGTCATTCCCACAATAGCATTCATAGGCGTGCGGATCTCATGGGACATATTTGACAGAAAGTTGGACTTTGACTCGTTTGCCTCCTCCGCACGCAGCTTTGCCTCCTTCAGCTGTTCCATCATATTATAGTTCTCTGTCATATCCAGCAAAATCATGGCATGACCTCTGATCTTATTTTTTATGACCAGATCCCTGATATATTTCTTATAATGCCTGTCTGCAATCACCATCTCCTCTTCCGATGACAAAAAAAGCTTTTCTAATCGTTCTGGAAGTTTTTCACCTTTATGCAGCCCAGAAAGCTCTGCAAAATGCCCTCTTGCATATTTATTCGAATCAAGATATCCATATGATTTATCTGCAACCAAAAACAAAACATCAAGGTTCTCAATCATCCAATTTCGTCCAATATCAAGGATATTAAAGAAATCTCCCTCGACAACACTTAATATAATCAGCAAGACTGCCAGAGCGGAAAAAAATGGCACAACCTCAAAATTAAAGTCAAACAAGAGTTCCAATACAAGTGGTACTATGATAACAAACTTTGCACCAATCAAATGTGACAGATTGTGCTTTTCTGTCCCTCTCTGCTTTCTTAACTGTACTCTTCTGACAATCATATAAATGATTAATGCTAACAGGAATACTGACAGAAACCCATATCTTACCCTGTATACAACTCCGTCATCCACACTGGCAAAATGAAAACCAAATCTGGTATCCTCACCGAAATCCATCTGTCCAAATGCCATCTCACGTCTCTTGTCATCCCACATGATAATTAAAGCAAACGCCTCAAAAACAAGCCATATATTCGTGAATACCTTCACAATCTTATGCCTTGTATCAATCTGCATATACGAGAGAATGAATTTAATGAAGAAAAAATAGAATAAAAAGTTTCCCAGATACTCCATTTTCAATGCCAATGTCGCCTCAGCCAGATTTTTGGTCTGTATCATCAGATAGTAGGCGCCATTCATGATCAGACAGCCGATATTTGCCACCATCAAGTTGGTCGACGTGCTGTTCTGCTCTTTTCCCATGAGGACAAAGATACCGATCAGTGGTATGATAGTACCGATCAGTGGTACGAGGATAATGATTGTTCTCAAGCTTAATTCAAACGGCATGTATACCACACTCCTTTTCCAATTTTTTACACAGATAATTTATATTCTATACTGTTTTTCGTCATCTGTCCATTGTTTTCAGCAGATCATGCACAGAAAACGCAAAACACCGCCCTCTCGGGCGGCATCTGCTCAATGGAATTTACAAAGTTTAAATTGCCTCATGGAATGTTCTTGATATAACATCTGCCTGCTGCTCCGGTGTCAGCTTAATAAAGTTTACAGCATAGCCGGAAACCCTGATCGTGAGCTGCGGATAATTCTCCGGGTGCTTCTGTGCATCCAACAGTGTATCTCTGTTGAGAACATTTACGTTGAGATGATGACCACCCTTTGTTGCATATCCATCCAAAAGATTTACTAAATTGTTTACCTGTGCGTTATCTGTCATGATAATTCCTCCTTTTATAAAAAATATCTTAATTGCTCTTGTGTTGTGTTCTTTTGTGATTTTAGTATATTTTATTCTCAGAGAAATATCGGTAACAATTGTTACATTTTTAAAATTTTTGTGTTTTTTTATAAAAACATTTCTTTGGATATACAGTTTCTGATTCTAGTTATCAATAAAGTGTTTCCAGTACATCGCGATCCACGATCTTTATCGTATTTTTATCCGCTACGATCAATCGCTCCTGCTGCATTTTCATAAGCTCCCTGGATAGTGATGGTCTGGTAGTGCCAAGATAATCTGCCAGCTCTTCCCTATTCATGGTAAGTTTTACTGTATCTTTGTCAGCCGCCTGCTCCATCAGCCACAGAGCAATACGCTCACGCAGCGTCGTCCCCGACAACAGGTGCAGCTTTCTGGTCATGGTAAAATTCTTCTCTGACTGGATTTCCAGCATATTCCTGGTGATCATGCGATGATGTTCACAGGCATTGCTGCAAAAACAGTAAAAGAATTCCCATGGTATCTCAAGCACTTTCACTTTCCCCTGCGTAATGGCATCATACCAATATGTCTTGGTATCTGCAAACAGAAACATTTCCCCAAAGACGTCTCCCTGTTTTATTATAAAGAGCACATCCCGTTTTCCCGACGCGAAATCCTTTGAGATCATCACAGTCCCTTCCAGCACCAGAAACAGATTTCTGGGTGTCTCTCCCTGTCGGAATACATAGCTTCCATCATCAAAGGTACGTTCAACTGTCTTGGAACAACGGAACATCTTCTCGATTTCTTCCCTTTTGATATCCCGAAACAGATGAATCCTGTCACAGTCTTTAATATTCTCAATCATATAAAATCCCCGCCATAGTGTATGTAAAAACAGGGAACGCAGTTCCTGCGTTCCCCTAATATATCATTACATCATTCCGCCCATTCCAGGACCACCTGCCGGCATTGCCGGAGTTTCCTCTTTGATGTTCGCTACGACTGACTCTGTTGTGAGAAGTGTGCTTGCTACAGAGCATGCATTCTGCAATGCACTTCTTGTAACCTTAACAGGATCAAGGATACCAGCCTCAACCATATCTACATACTCTTCCTTTGCAGCGTCAAAACCAACACCTTCTGCTGACTCCCTTACCTTATTAACGATAACGCTTCCCTCAAGACCTGCGTTTGCAACGATGATGTACAGTGGTGCATCCAGTGCCTTCAATACAATCTTAGCACCTGTCTTCTCGTCGCCGTCAAGTGTCTCAACAAGCTCTGCAACCTTCTTGGAAGCATGGATATAAGCAGATCCGCCGCCTGCGATGATTCCCTCTTCCACTGCTGCCCTTGTAGCATTGAGGGCATCTTCCATACGAAGCTTTGCTTCCTTCATCTCTGTCTCTGTAGCTGCGCCGACACGGATTACTGCCACGCCGCCTGCAAGCTTTGCAAGTCTCTCCTGCAGTTTCTCTTTGTCAAAATCAGATGTTGTCTCCTCTACCTGTTTCTTGATCTGTGAAATTCTCGCATCGATAGCTGCCTTGTCGCCCTCACCGTCAACGATGATCGTGTTCTCCTTCTGAACCTTTACAGATTTCGCGCGTCCGCACTGCTCTAATGTAGCTTCCTTGAGGTCAAGACCAAGCTCTTCACTGATTACCTGACCACCTGTAAGGATAGCGATATCCTCCAGCATAGCCTTTCTTCTGTCGCCGTATCCAGGAGCCTTCACAGCTACTACATTAAATGTTCCACGAAGTTTATTCACGATCAAAGTTGTGAGAGCTTCTCCCTCAACATCCTCAGCGATAATCAAAAGCTTTGCGCCTGACTGTACTACCTGCTCTAATACTGGTAAAATTTCCTGAATATTAGAAATCTTCTTATCTGTGATCAGAATATATGGATTTTCCATCGTTGCTTCCATCTTATCCATGTCAGTTGCCATGTAAGCTGAGATATATCCACGGTCAAACTGCATACCTTCTACAAGATCAAGCTCTGTCTGCATTGTTTTGGACTCTTCGATTGTGATAACACCATCTCCGGAAACCTTCTCCATAGCATCTGCTACCATGTTTCCGACTTCCTCGTCACCAGAAGATACAGTTGCAACTCTTGCGATGTGCTGCTTTCCGTTTACCTTGGAGCTCATAGCTGCGATTGCATCTACTGCGCAGTTCGTAGCCTTCTTCATACCTTTTCTCAAGATAATCGGATTTGCACCTGCGGCAAGATTCTTCATTCCCTCGTTGATCATAGCCTGTGCGAGAACAGTAGCTGTTGTCGTACCGTCACCTGCCACATCATTTGTCTTGGTGGCAACTTCCTTTACAAGCTGTGCACCCATGTTCTCGAATGCATCTTCAAGCTCAATTTCCTTTGCGATCGTGACACCGTCATTTGTGATGAGCGGTGCGCCAAAAGACTTGTCAAGAACTACGTTTCTTCCTTTCGGTCCGAGTGTCACACTTACAGTATCTGCCAACTTGTTTACACCTGTCTCTAATGTCTTACGAGCCTCTGCTCCGTATTTAATTTCCTTTGCCATGATTCAATCATCCTCCAATTTTAAAATAATGTTTCAATCTGAATACTTTATATAATAACTAAGAAAATCTTATGTCGTGTCTTTTACAGCATTTTAGATTTTCTTAGTCAGCTGACTACTGAATAACCGCTAAGATGTCATTCTGCTTTACGATAATGTATTCTTCCTCATCAATCTTGACTTCTGTTCCGGAATACTTCGAGAAGATTACATTATCTCCAACCTTGACTTCCATCTTTACCTCTTTCCCGTCAACAACTCCGCCTGGTCCGACAGCGATTACTTCTGCCTGCTGCGGCTTCTCTTTGTTCTGTCCCGGCAATACGATGCCTGACTTTGTTGTCTCCTCTGCAACTAACTGCTTCAATACGACTCTGTCTCCTAATGGTACTAATTTCATGTGAAATGCCTCCTTATGATTAATTAAATAATTTGCTATTTTGATTAGCACTCTTATCTATTGAG
>CAMWLV010000080.1 GCA_947175175.1 uncultured Lachnospiraceae bacterium | reverse complement strand
TTGACATACATCCTCGAAGAAATATCCTGCGCAATCTGTATCACTTATTTTCCTATAGTTCCTAAAAGGATAGAGCAATGACAAACGATATGACACAGGGGAAAATTCTCCCGATTCTCATCAAATTCACAATTCCACTGGTGTTGGGCAATCTGCTCCAGCTGACTTACAATGCCGTTGACAGCATTATTGTTGGTCAGTATGTGGGCAAGGAAGCGCTTGCAGCAGTCGGAACAAGCAATCCGCTTTTAACGCTGATTATATTGTTTGTGCAGGGTATCTGTCTAGGCGCGGGTATTCTGGTCGGTACGCTTTACGGCGCGAAGGATTATAAGACACTCAAACGCGAAGTGAGTACAGCGATGATTTCAGGAGTTGTTTTTTCGCTGGCGCTTACCGTAATTGCGTTGATAGCAGCGCCGGTGCTTTTGCGGATTTTGCAGGTGGACGTCTCGATCCGCGCGGAGGCAGCAGTGTATCTCAGGATCATTATGTGCGGTCTGGTCTTTAATTTTATTTACAACTTTTTTGCCAGTACATTGAGAGCGATGGGAGACAGCAAGTCGCCACTCTGTTTTCTGGGAATCAGCGCAGTAATCAATATGATCGGTGATTTGATCTTTGTCGTGTGCTTTTCTATGGGAACGATTGGCTGTGCCGTCAGTACCGTGCTTAGTGAAGTGCTGAGTTGTCTGTTGTGCTGGAGATACATCAAGCGAAAGATACCAATTTTGAATCTGGGAAAACAATGGAAAATATTTGACAGAGTGCTCTTAAAGGAAATTATTCAATATGGCTTTGTCAGTGCACTGCAGCAGTCGACTGTCCAGCTTGGAAAGCTTGGCATTCAGGGGATTGTAAATACCATGGGCGTGACTGCGACAGCTGCGTTTACTGCAATCAACCGGATTGACGACTATGCCTATATTCCAGAACAGAACATTGGACACGCGATGACCAGTGTGATGGCGCAAAACCGCGGTGCGGGTGAGATGAAACGTGTCAGTACAGCTTTCCGTTTGGGGATGTATATTGAGCTTGCGTATGGTGCTGTTTTGGGTATTTTTTTGCTGTTTTTTGCCAACCCAGTCATGCATCTGTTCACTCACGATGAAGCGACGGTTCAAATGGGCGAACAGTACTTGCATCTGATCGCGCTGATGTACACGGTACCTGCTGTCACAAATGGCATCCAGGGATATTTCCGCGGAATGGGAGATTTGAAGATTACGCTGTGGAGCAGCCTGTTTAACATGGGAGCCCGCGTATTCGCCTGCGTTCTGCTGGTATTTGTATGCAAGATGGGTATTACCGCCCTGCCGTGGGCATATCTGATCGGGTGGGCAGCGATGATGTTGTATGAGCTTCCTTTTCTGGTGCGTGCTTCCTCTCGGCGTGTATAAATAAAGGAGGTGTCATAACTGATTTGAACAAGAGGGATTGTAGTTGTTTTGGGACAGGAAAACAGGAGAAACCAGGACGATCATGCAGATGACATAATGGGATTACAGGAAAAGTTTATTGTGATGAATATATAAAATGCAATATATAGTTGACAAAAGGACAAAAAGTGAATAAAATAAAGAAGTACTTATGAGGAAAATGAAAGTATAATACTTTGGGAAGGAGGAGATTATAATGGAGTGGGGTACAGGTGCTAAGGTCTGGCTTTGGATTGTTTTGGTAGTGAATGCGTTGTCCTGCATTTCTGTTGCGCTTCTTGTATTGGTTTCACCGTTGCTGGCGATCATAACCCTCGTAGTGGAAGTAGTCCTGATCGTGGGCGTGATACTGCTTTTGTTCAAGCAGCAGAAAATGGGCTTTTATTTGCTTTGTGCAAGTTCTGTTCTTTCAGCAGTATTCAACGTGATATTAGGTACAGGAATTGTGCGCGCAGTGATCAGCGCAATCTTATTCCCATTAATTACATATCTGATCATTAAGAGCCATTGGAATGAACTGGCTTAATCGGCCGAATGAAATAGAAGCCGAAGTAAAATTAGGGACTCGTGCATGGAGAAGATCTGTGGACGGGTTTCTTTTATGCACACGGGCACCCAAAGGAAGGATGTCAGCTGCTTCGGTGGGATTGCACAGGGTGCGTAAGGAAACAGCAAAGGAGAGAGATCCACATGAGAAGTTCATACAGGGAAGAGGACGTGACATTGCTGCTGAAGGATATCACAGGTCTGGTAAAACCTCAGCCTACAGAGGAGCGTGAGCGGTTGATCCAGTCAGGAAAACATTACAGCGAGATGCTTCCGATTGAATATGTACCAACGCAGAAATACATGGAAGTATACAAAGAAGCACTTGAAAAGTATGCCAGGCCGACAGCCGTAGCTGTGGGAAAGCTGTCAGACAAGATCATACAGGTAAGAGGAAAAGATGTGGTGCTGGTATCGCTTGCAAGAGCAGGGATTCCGATTGGAATTCTCGTAAAGCACTATATCGGTCAGAAATATCAGGTGGATGTTCCCCACTATTCGATCTCCATTATAAAAGGAAGAGGGATTGACGATAACGCCATGAAATACCTGCTTGAGCGGTATCGGCCACAGCAGCTTCTCTTTCTGGATGGCTGGATTGGGAAAGGCGCGATATTGAACGAACTGCAAAAAGATATCGAGGCGTATGAAGGTGTTTCGCCGGATATCGCTGTCGTGGCGGATCCGGCAAACGTGACAGAGCTGTGCGGAACACATGATGATATCCTGATACCAAGCTCCTGTCTGAATTGTACTGTCTCTGGGCTGGTGAGCAGGACTTTTCTGCGGGATGACATCATTGGTTCAGATGATTTTCATGGCGCAGTTTATTATGGAGAGCTGGCGGATTCGGATTTGTCTTATGAGTTTATCGATGCGATAGAGCGGTATTTTGAGATTGACAATATGTTAAAAGAAAATTGTATGATGCAGTCGCTGCCTGCCGGCAAGTCGGCGAGCGGTTATGGTGTTGACGAAGTGAGGGCACTGGCTGAGGTATTTAATGTGGCTGATATCAATCTCATCAAGCCTGGAATCGGGGAAACGACACGCGTACTCCTGCGGCGGGTTCCATGGAAAGTGTTGATTGATGAAAAATACAGACAGAATCCAGAACTCAATCATATCGTAAGGCTTGCCGAGGAGAAAAATGTTCCGATTGAATATTATCCGTTAAAACATTACAAATGCTGTGGCATAATCAAGAAACTGGCAGAGGCATAAAAGGGACATGGATAGATGGAGGTCAAATATGATAAGAGTATGGTTTAATCACTGGTTTAGCACGTCCTATAGACTAATAGAACTGATGAAAGAGGACACTCACGAACAGATTTATGTGGTTGGAAGCAATCGGCAGAAAGATTCTGTCATACAGAAGGTCTGTGATGAGTGGTATGAGGAACCGGATATTGACAATGAGGACTACATAAAATATTGTCTTGATTTTTGTGTACAGCATGACATACACGCATTTGTACCGCGCAGAAAGATGGTGGAGATCAGTCAGAATATCGAGCGTTTTGAACAAATTGGAGTAAAGGTCATGGTGGATGATCATGCCACAATACAGCTTCTAAATGATAAGGCAGATGCTTACCAGATTTTTAAAGACTGCAGCGAGCTGCATATTCCTGACTTTCACATTGTCAATAGTCTTGGTGAGTTTGAGCAGGCATACAGGAAGCTCAGGGAGGAGTATGAGCAGGTATGTGTCAAGTTTGTGAGGGATGAGGGCGGGATGAGCTTCCGCAAAATCGCGGAGAATGTTGACCGATTCAAGCAGCTTAGAGTATATCAGGGAAGTGGGATTTCGTATGAAATGTTGTCAGAAGCACTGAGCAGCACAGCCAGATTTGATGATCTGATGGTGATGCCATATCTTCCGGGAAATGAGATCAGTGTGGATTGTCTCCAGACAGGCAAAGGATTGATTGCGATACCGAGGAATAAGGGTGCCGCAAGACATGAGCGTGTGGAGTACGATCCAAAGATCCTGCAGATGACCGACACCATCATGCAGCGGATTCACCTAAAATACCCATGTAATATTCAGTTTAAATTGCAGGGTGACACTCCTTATCTGCTGGAAATCAACACCAGAATGTCCGGCGGGCTTCAGATGAGCTGTCTTGCGGCACAGGTGAATATCCCCAACATTGCCCTCAATAAGTTGTTTGGTCGTGAGATAGACTGGACGATGGACCGAACCGAAAAGACAGTCTCCTATATAGAGCTGCCCCGGATTATCAGTTAATATTTTTTAAGCCCAAAATACTCTGCCATGAGCAGGGTGCGCAGCGCCCAGTGAAAGTGCGTCTTATACTCGTTCATGCGTTCGTTGCTTGTGCTGCCAGCCACCAGCGAATGGGAGGATTTGTCCCAGTTTAGGACTGCAGCTGCGTCCTGATAGTCATTTTCTGAAACCTTGTATGCTTCATTGACGACTGCGATCTGGCTGGGATAGATGACAGTCTTTCCGACAAAGCCGCAGAGCTTGTCGTCAGCAATCTCGTGGTATAATCCTTTTTCCCAGTTATGGCTGTGATAGTATTCCCACACTGGGCCAGAGACAACATAATCCATGCCATAGACCGTTATGATGTCAGAGAAAATATTGGCGATCGGGCGAATCTGGTGTATGGATTCGTCGTCGTGTCTTCGGAATCCAAATGCATGGCAGAGGTCGTTTCCGCCGACACGGATATTCAACACCCTGTCTTCAATCTGATCGAGTTTTTCCTTTAATGTGTATAAAATTTCATATCGATTCCGCAGGTCAATGATGCTTGGGCTCTCAAAAATCGGCATAGTGTATACCAGTTCACCGGAGGTTTCGTTTACACGGATGATTTCCTGTATGTACTCTCCGGCATTTTCGAGTGAAAATTTTGGAAGGATGTAGCCTTTTATAAGTTTTGCACTCGTGCCAAAAGCCTTGTGCAGTCGTCTGATCTGACGGGCATTTCGCACACGTATAAAGATTTTGGGTATATAAAAATCTTTCAATTGTGACTGCTGTTCCAGCCGGTGCAGCGAGTCTGTCAATATATGCTCTGCCTCCGCCACGCAATCATCGCGTATGGTGTCCTCGAGGCACATTGCAAGTGAGTATTTTGTACCAAATCTGTTGTTGATGATGGAATCGACAATCGTCTTTTTGTTAGCGGGGCAGTACAAAAGTGCTCCAACACTATAGTACAATAAAGAATTGTTCATGATAAATATCTCCTAATAGAAATTCTGTCTGCATGAAAAAGTGTTAAAGAGTGATAATCCAAACAAATACACTATATCACACATTTTGATAAAATGGTAGATAAAGAAATAAATATGTGTTATAGTAAAATTGTTGTTACTGTTCACTCCCCCATCAAAGTAGTGGGAATCGAGCACCAAAATGCTAAAAGCTTTAGCTTTTTCCCTTTAGCATTTTGTGTACATAAATGTTGCTGTTCACACCGAAAAAACGTATAAACATGCAAAACACAGTAGGGGTGTGAATAGTAACAAATTGTTGTTACTGTTCAGATGTACGCAAAAGTAGTGGGAATTGTTTGAAGTACCTTAAAGGGAAATATTTCAGGTAATGTAGGGGATAAAAAGAGATGGAAAGTAGAAATGATCAAAATATCAAGGTGGTAATTCCTCCAAGAGCTGACAGGAAAAAGAAAAAGGAGCCAGTACAGGCGGCGGGCACACAGCCGGTGCGTGTCTCAATACCGCCGCGGCATGGGAGAACAGCGACACCGCCGCCACAGAGTCAGGCCCCACAGGGTCAGGCCCCACAGGGGCCGGAAAGAAAACCTGCGGCGTCAGGGCCGGTGCAGATCCGGATACCACCGCGGGCGGCGCAGAATCATAACAGTGCGAACCGTGGCGCAAGGACAGAAATGAGTTTCGAGCAGCTGGCACAACTGGCGTCATCTGTCGTGATGATCATGGTTCATGACAAGAAAGGGGAACCGTTCGCCTCAGGCTCTGGTATTATGATCGGTAGGAAAGGCTATATTCTGACCAACAACCATGTGCTGAGCGAAGGCAGTTTTTTTACAGTCAGGATAGAGAACGATGATAATTGTTATAAGGCAGATCAGATTATCAAGTATAATCAGGTGCTTGACCTTGCAGTCATCAGGATCGACAGGGAACTACTCCCGCTTCCTATATATAAGGGACCGCAGAAACTTGTGAGGGGTCAGAAAGTGGTGGCAATAGGAAGTCCGCTTGGGCTTTTTAATTCTGTCTCAGATGGCATCATAGCAGGCTTTCGTGTGCTGGACGACGTGGATATGATACAATACACGGCGCCCACATCACCAGGCAGTTCGGGTGGCGCAGTTCTTAATATGTATGGGGAAGTCATAGGCATTAGTACTGCAATTGCCAGAGAGGCACAGGGGATTAACTGGGCAGTCGGGTATGAGTTTATCAATCTGTTTACACAGGGATTTATCAGTTAGAGATAGAAAAGATTAACATTAGATTAACAGAAAATTAATATTTGAAAGTATGTTCTGTTCGTATTGAATAAATAAACTTCCTGTGCTATAATTCTATTGATTGCGTTGGAAAATTTAGACAGGAAAAGTTCCTAAACATTGTGAGGAGTAAGGATGTTTACGCATAATAAGATAAAAAATCTGAATGATTTTTTTGTGGAACGTGACAGCAGACCTAACAGGTGTGTATATTTTTATAGGATAAACGGATATACAGAGGAAATTGGACAGTTTATACAGACATACTACGAGGCTGCAAGACTGTCCGGCGTTGTTATCGAGGGCAGAATTCCCAATCCGGACGAGAAAAACCTTGCTTACTACGAGGAAATCATGGGACTGGATTTTCGGATGCGTACTGATTTCATCTCGCAAAGTCTGAGAAAGTGGCTGCCGCGCATGAACGATTATCAGAGAGGCAATGTTGCGAGGGCTCTCTATGAGATGCTCGACACACTGCGGCAATCCGGCAAAAACGACAATATGCTGAAAAATGCATACATCAAGTTCATGTGCTGGCTGTACTATAAGTTTGAGCGCATTGTCAATATGCTGGGTGAAAATAAAATTCCTAAGATCTTATATGAGGGAGAGATCAGCAGCTATGAGCTTATGCTTGTCACAATCCTTTCCAACGCGGGATGTGATGTAGTGCTTCTGCAATATGGAGGCGATATAAAGTATCAAGGCCTTGATGCGTGCAATCGGATATCAGACAATCTCGTGCTGCCGAATATGCGGGAATTCCCGCCCAATTATAATCTAAAGTGGGTTCGGTCTGAGATACAGAATGCACTAAATAATGAGCGGATTTACGGGACAAAGCCACAGATGATCAACTGTACCAATGCATGGATCGAGGGAAAAGGGTTCACTGATCTCAAGAAAAGCATACCTGCAAGGGGCAGTGATCCCAGGCTGTTTTATAATTGTTTTTACAGAATTAACGGGGTGGAGGACAAGCTGACCTATGCGAGTGAACTATATCATTTCCAACTGGAACTGACAAACAACAGCCGCCGTGTTGTCATTGTCGACGAGTGTATTCCAAAGCCTGACATGGAAGAGATTGCAGCAGTGAAGCGCAAGAATTATACAAGGCAGGACGAGATGCTGATGGATCTTTCATCAAATATCCAATACACTGCAAACATTGAGCTGCAGAGGTTGATGGTGAAGGCGTTTCTGGATATGATGCTCGCGGAGGCAAAGACAGCTGATATGAACCTCAACAAGCTCACAAACAAAGCGGTCTACATGCTTTGCTGGCTCAAGCGCTACCAGAAGCAGCTCTTCTCGAACTGGAAGATGCCGGATATCAGCTGTTTTATACACATGGGACCATGCCGGGACGAAAATGAGGCATTGTTTTTGCGGATCTTGGCAAGACTTCCGGTGGACGTGCTGATCCTAAACCCGAATCTGAATACAAAGTGCTGTCTTGAGGATACACTTTTATATGAGATTCATTACACGGAGTCGCTGTCTGTGAGCCGGTATCCGCGGCAGAGTGCAGATGTGCAGGTAGGAACCGTTGCGTACCATGCGGAGCGTGAACTTGACGGACTGATGTATCAGGACACAGGTATGTATCGCAATTATCAGTATGGAAAAGCTGTATCAATCACACTGCAGACCATGTATGAGGAGATACGGATTTTGTGGAAGGAAGAGTTGAAATACCGTCCGAATTTCAGAACGGAAAATGGCATAGTCACATTGCCGGTGATCTTTGCCAAGGTATCAGGAGTCAAGGATGGTATCGTGCAGAAGTACTGGAGTTCGATCAAGGAGCTGATGGTAGAGGATACCTTTGTCGTGAAGAATGTCCCGTACATTGATTCCACGGCGCCCAATCCGATGAAGATGTACGCGGTGGAGTTTTTCAAGAATGGCCGCCTGCAGAGGAGGAAAATCAGGGAAAATCCAAACTATCCCTACAGTTTCCTGCGGGATGACGTTCAGGAGCATATTTTTGATAAACTGCAGCTTTTGATCGAGAGCAAAGTCATTAAGGGGACTTTTGAGAACGGTACCGAATACACGATTATTGCGACGATCCTGAATATGCCAAAGGAGATTGTGCGGCTGATACAGAAGTTTGATTTCACGAAAAAGAATCCGAAGCTGATCTATATCAATACAGGAGAGAAGCTGATTTCCCTGGAGGATTCAATCCTGATGGCATTCTTAAACATGGCGGGCTTTGACGTGGTATTTTTTGTGCCGACAGGGTATCAGAATATAGAGAAGCATTTTAACAAGAGACTGATGGAGGAGCATCAGATTGGCGAATATGTATATGATCTGCAGGTTCCCAATATGGCGCTGGTGTCATCGGGAACGCGGCTGTCATGGCGCGATAAATTGTTTAGAAGGGGATAATGCGGATAAGGTTCGTTTGACAAATATTAATTTGCGGGTTAATGAATGGAGGATTATATGGGACTTGATTTTAGCAGAGTAACGACACAGTCGCCTGTGATGGCAAACACGGTGGACACCAAAAATGAAATTGAGGTAGTTGAGAAGTATGATATTGTGGAGGACAGGCAGCAGATGAACGCGGCGCTTGTTGGTTCGCAGGAGGTTGACGATATCGTGAGCACGATCGAGGTCCATAATCTGGAGACCATCGTATCATTTGGAGCAGAGGTCGCGGAGGAGATCTCAAAAGCTTCCGATGTTGTGTTAAACAACGTGAACATGTCCCAGCTTGACGATTCGAGCGAGATGCTCAACGCGCTTGCAAAGGTAATGGAGAAGTTTGATATCGATGAGCTTCAGGAGAATCCCACCCTTTTCGGGAAGCTGTTTGGGAACATGAGAAAGCAGCTTGACAAGATACTGGAAAAATATCATACGATGGGGGACGAGGTTGACAAGATTTATGTGGAGCTCAGGAAATATGAGTCGGAGATCAAGCAATCTAACCGCAATTTGGATAAAATGTTTGATGCGAATGTGAACTATTACCATGAGCTGGTAAAATACATTCTCGCCGGTGAACAGGGCTGCAGGGAGATTGAGGCGTATATTGCCCAGAGAGAGTCCGACATGCAGGCAACAGGGGATACTTCTATACAGTTTGAGATCTCGAGTCTCAATCAGGCGCTGATGATGCTCGAACAAAGGACACAGGATTTGAGAACGGCAGAGAGTGTGGCGATGCAGTCGATTCCTATGATTAAGGCTATGGAGTTCAGCAACATGAACCTGGTCAGAAAGATTAACTCGGCATTTATTATCACATTGCCTGTATTCAAACAGGCACTTGCACAGGCGATCATGCTCAAACGCCAGAAGATACAGGCAGAGGCGATGAGCGCGCTCGATGCCAAGACGAACGAGATGCTGATCAAGAACGCACAGAACACAGTGGAGCAGACCAAACTCACAACAGCGATGGCGGCAGGCAGCTCGATCAAGATTGAAACACTGGAAACAACCTGGAGAACGATCGTGGATGGTATTAACGAGACGAGACAGATTCAGAATGATGCGAGGCAGAAGCGCATCGAGGATCAGGCGAGACTCGAGAATATCAAGCAGGAGTTCAACAGGATGTATCATATGCCCGACAAAAAGAACTAATAATTTTTTAATATGAAGGAGGAAAAGGGTATGCCAATTAGTTTATCAAAAGGACAAAAAGTTGATCTGACAAAGGGAAATCCAGGACTGAAGAAGATTATGGTAGGACTTGGATGGGATGTCAATGCGTTTGACTCAGGAGCAGATTTTGACTTGGATGCAGCAGCTTTTATGGTGGGATCAAACGGAAAGTGCCCAACAGAGAAGGAATTTGTATTCTATGGGAATCTGACACACCCGAGCGAGGCTGTCAAGCACATGGGTGACAACCTGACAGGAGAGGGCGAGGGAGATGACGAGCAAATCGAAATCGAACTTGATAAGGTTCCGGCAAATGTTGAGAAAATTGCGTTTACTGTTACCATTTATGACGCGGATGTCAGAAAGCAGAATTTTGGTCAGGTTGCCAATGCATTTATCCGCATTGTTGATGAGACGTCCAACACAGAGCTGATCCGCTATGATCTCGGTGAGGATTTCTCAATTGAGACGGCAGTTGTAGTCGGTGAACTCTACAGACATAATGGTGAGTGGAAGTTTAATGCCATCGGAAGCGGATTCCAGGGCGGTCTTGCAGCACTCTGCGGTCATTATGGCATAGAAGTAGCATAAAATCGAGAAAAAATTGTAAAGGAGGGCATAAAAGATGCCAGTTAGTTTACAGAAAGGCCAGAAAGTTAGTCTTACAAAGGATAATCCGGGATTAAAGAAGGTTGTTGTAGGTCTTGGATGGGATGTCAATGCGTTTGATACAGGCGGGGATTTTGATCTGGATGCGGCTGCGTTCCTGCTTAATGATACAGGCAAGGTTTCCAGTTCAAGTGATTTTGTATTTTACGGAAATCTTTCCCATCCGTCGGGAAGTGTCATGCATCAGGGAGACAACCTCACAGGTGTCGGCGATGGGGATGATGAGCAGATCAAGATTGATTTGTCAAAGGTTCCTGACAACATCACAAAGATTGCATTTACAGTTACAATCTACGAGCCAGAGCAGAGAAAGCAGAATTTTGGACAAGTCAACAATGCATTTATCCGAATCTACAATGAAGAAAACGGCGAGGAGATGCTTCGCTATGATCTCGGCGAGGATTTCTCGATCGAGACAGCCGCAGTGTTTGGTGAGCTGTACAAGAGTGGCAGCGAGTGGAAGTTCAATGCAATTGGAAGCGGTTTCCAAGGCGGACTTGCAGCACTCTGTGCAAACTTTGGTGTGGATGTGGAATAATAGGAGGGAAAATAGAGATGTCAGTTAGTTTACAAAAAGGTCAGAAGGTAAGTTTATCTAAGGATAATGCAGGTCTTTCCAAGGTGATTGTAGGACTTGGATGGGATGAGGCAAAGCCGGCAAAGAGGGGATTTTTTGCACCAAAGCCGCAGCCAATTGACTGTGACGCATCTGCAATACTGCTTATGAATGGCAAACTCTGTGCAAATGACGATGTGGTTTATTTCAACAATCTCAGACATAAGTCTGGTACAGTGCAGCATATGGGAGACAACCTGACAGGCGCAGGTGATGGAGATGATGAGCAGATCATCGTTGACCTTGCTTCGGTTCCACAGCAGTATGATAAGATTGTTGTTGTCGTAAATATTTATCAGGCAGTTCAGAGAAAGCAGCATTTTGGAATGATTCAGAATGCGTTTATCCGTATCGTGGATGCAAGAACCAACACAGAGCTGTGTAAATATAACTTATCAGAAGATTATTCTAACATGACAGCGATGATTTTCGGCGAGATTTACAGACATAACGGCGAGTGGAAATTCAATGCCGTAGGTCAGGCAACAACAGACCCAGGGCTTGGAGAGCTTGTAAATAGATTTATCTAAAATGAGGAGAAAATGAAAAATGAAATTTAATGGACTTAGTGACAGAGAAGTCGAGGAGTCGCGTGGGCAATATGGGTCCAATGCGATTCCTGATTCGGAGCCTACCACCTTCTGGGAGGAGTTTAAGGAGACCTTTGGGGATCCGATGATCAAAATCCTTCTTGCAATTGCGGCGCTGATGATCGTGATGTTCTTCTTTGGCTACGCGGAGATCTATGAGCCATTGGGAACGATCGTGGCAGTGCTGGTGGTGGCGTTTGTGTCAGCCAAGACCGGCGTGGCAAGCGATACCAAGTATCGTGAGCTGAAGGACAGCACCGAGAAGGACAAGTGTAAGGTATACAGAAACGGCGTCGTTACAGTAATAGAGGTTGACGATGTCGTGGTTGGCGACAAGATTCTGATCCAGTCAGGTGATAAGGTTCCAGCTGACGGTATCCTGATAGATGGAGCGCTCAAAGTGGACAACTCCGCATTGAACGGAGAGGCAGAGGAATGCAAGAAGACAGCAGCAGACCCGAGTGTGCAGCTTGCGGACGACATTACAGGTGATACTTTTGTGGATAGGCATTCACTGTTTCGCGGAGCAGTTATCTTTGACGGAGAGGGTGTCCTTGATGTCAGAAAAGTCGGTCTGAAGACCATGATGGGTAAGATGGCTGAGGAGATGCAGGAGGAGGAGCCAGATTCGCCGTTGAAAGTAAAGCTTGCAAAGCTTGCAAAGCAGATATCGACTTTCGGTTACATCGGCGCGATCGTAATTGCGTTGTTTTATCTGGCGCACGCGATTCTTGTATTTGATGGTGGTGTTTCCGGATATTTTGCACAGCCAATACCGGATATTATCAAGAATGTGATCGATGCAGTTTCCCTTGCGGTTGTAATTGTTGTCTGTGCGGTGCCAGAGGGACTTCCGCTCATGATTTCCCTCGTGTTGATGCAGAATACGAGCAAGATGCTTGACCACAATGTACTTGTCAGAAAGGCAGAAGGTATTGAGACAGCAGGTTCATTAAATATTCTTTTCAGTGACAAGACAGGTACGATCACAAAGGGTTCGCTCGAAGTGGTTGATTTCTTCTGTGCAGACGGAAACTCAATTGATATTCCACAATTGAGCAAACACAGCAAGGTCAAAGGACTGATCGATCTTGCAATTGGTAAAAATACACAGTCCATGTTTGATGCCTCACACAAAGTAATCGGTGGTAACGCCACAGACCAAGCATTGATGAAGTTTATTGGTGAGGATACTTTCAGGGCGCTCACAGCAAACACAGAGTATGTGATCACTGCTCAGCAGGGCTTTAACTCGACAAACAAATTCAGTCAGGCAAGGATAGACAGTGTAGGCAAGACATTCTACAAGGGGGCGCCAGAGCGGCTTCTTGCGGCAGCTACAAAGTATCTGGACGCAGACGGCAATGTCAGGGATATGGACAAGGCTGTGTTGGACAGGAAGATTGATGAGCTTGCGGCAAAGGCAATGCGTGTGCTTGCGTTTGGATATTCTGAGAGTCAGCTTGTGGAGAGCAGGATTAATGATGATATCGTTATTATCGGCTTAGTAGGTATCAGAGACGACGTGAGACCTGAGGCGAGAGATGCGATCAAAGAGGTTCAGGATGCGGGTATTCAGGTAGTTATGATCACTGGTGACAGACTTGAGACAGCTGTTGCGATTGCGAAAGATGCAGGACTGTTAAAGAGCAACGATGAGATGGCGATATCGTCTGCACAGTTAAATGAAATGTCAGATGAAGATGTCAAGAAGATCATACCGAAGATCAGGGTAATTGCAAGAGCGCTTCCTACAGATAAATCGCGTATGGTAAGGCTCTGTCAGGAGATGAACCTTGTTGTAGGTATGACTGGTGATGGTGTAAACGATTCGCCTGCGTTAAAGCGCGCCGATGTCGGTTTCGCGATGGGTAGTGGTACAGAGGCAGCCAAAGAAGCAGGAAAGATTGTTATTCTCGATGATAACTTTAAGTCGATCAAGGATGCAATACTCTATGGACGTACCATTTATCACAATATTTTGAAATTCTGTAAGTTCCAGCTGGTGATCAACGTTACTGCGGTTGTGGTAAGTGCGATCGCGCCATTCTTTGGAGTGGACGAACCGTTGAAGGTAACGCATTTGCTGTTTGTAAACCTTGTTATGGACAGTCTCGGTGCGATCATGCTTGGAAATGAGCCGGCACTAGAGAAATATATGCGTGAGAAACCAAGACGCAGGGATGAGAGTATCGTGAGCAAGCCGATGATGGCGCAGATTTTGACGATGGGACTATGGCTTACGATTGTCAGCTTTATATATCTAAAGGCGCCATTTTTTGTGAATCTTTTTGCGAATGAAGACCAGCATCTGACAGGTTACTTTGTACTGTTTATTGTGAGTGCACTATGTAATGGCTTTAATGTCAGAGATGACGGTTTTGCAATCTTTAAGGGATTGGATCAGAATACAGGATTTTTGAAGGTATTTTTCCTGATCATCCTTGTTCAGTTCGTGATCGTGAATGCGGCATTGATACCCGTACCAGTGTTTACATGGATTGGAAATATGTTTAGCTGCCATCCGTTTGGTATTGCTGGATGGATCGCCGTTGTAGTGCTTTCGATCACTATGATTCCGGTTGACTTAGTACGGAAGATGGTTGTCAATAAGAAGTAAAGGGATTTCGGAATCGGAAAATAAAAATGACAAGGAGAAGAACAAAGATGAACAGACAAGAAGCAGAAAAATTAGCTGAGCCTGTTGTAAAAGAGATTGTAAACTGTATATCTGAAAAACGCTATGCTGATATTGAAAAATATGCTGAATTTGAAGACCTGTCATTATCCGATTTTACAGAACTAATCGAGAACTTTTTGGAGATTAACGATTTGCCTTATATGGATCGGTTTGAGGTTCCATGTACTTTTAGCCCACAGTATGAATATCATCAGCTTTACTGTATTGTACGTAGTGACGGAAGCGGATTTCATGCAGATTATGATTTGACAACAGACGGAGAATTGAATGATTTGACTTTGCAGATGGATTTTCTGTTTACGGAATCGGGAGCCTTAGTTGCCAAAGTTTTAGATGCGCATGTAATGTGAGAAATTCCGGTTTGCAGGAATATAAAAGGCTGTGTAAAGTCTGCCATACGATATGAAGTTGATAAGGCAAAGTGAAATTTTTCACTTTGCCTTATCTGTGTATGGAAGGCACAACAGAGTTTTGATGCGGAGGCAGGGATGATCGTATTTCATACTGATTTAGATAATACTTTGATTTATTCTTATAAGCATAATATTGGGGAGAAGAAACGTTGTGTCGAGATTTACCAAGGGCGGGAAATCTCGTTTGTCACGCAGGAGACATATCGTCTTTTGCAGATGCTTTCTGAGCGAAAAAATCAGGTTTTGATCGTGCCAACAACCACCAGGACGATAGAGCAGTATCAGCGGATTGACTTGGGTGTAGGAACTTTTCCATATGTGCTTGCCTGTAACGGCGGAGTGTTGCTTGTCGATGGAAAAGAAGACGAAAACTGGTATCGCGATTCGTTGGGGCGAATCAGGGATAGCAAAACAGAATTGGATAAGGCACTGGAGTTTTTGGAGAAGGAAACAAGAAGAACTTTTGAACTTCGTTTTATCAGGGAATTGTTTGTATTTACAAAATGCGGGGAGCCGGAAGATGTTGTCGATGATTTGAGAAAGATTTTAGATGCGAATGTAGTAGATGTATTCAATAATGGTGTGAAGGTATATGTTGTGCCAAAAGCATTAAATAAAGGAAAAGCGGTTGAGCGTTTTCGAAATTACATCGGGGCGGATTATGTTATCGCGGCGGGGGACAGCGGATTTGATATTTCAATGCTGGAAGCGGCTGACAGGGGGATTGCAGCACCAGAACTGGCACAGAGCTATCCTTTTTCCGATAAAATAGAATGTCCCTTTGAAGGGAAACTGTTTGCAGAGTCCATGCTCGAGACCGTGTGCAAGTATTGTTTAGGGTTAGATATAAATGGCGGCAAATAATAAGAATGATCAGAGTAAAACTCTTGAATAGCACATAAGTATGATTATTAGGGTGGATAAATGAATGCAGGGGATCAGGTCTGCAAAAATGGACTTGAATCCCCTGTTTGATTGTCTAATTTGGCCGATGTCCGAGACGTCCGCCGTCCATGCCGAGATTGATGCCGCTTGCACGCTCATTGGGCTGAATGATGATTGTCACGGGCTGATGCGCACCCCACTCGAAAATGTAAGACTCACCAGAGGATTGACCGATAAAGGTTTTCCAGTTCACGTCCATTTTAATATCCGGATCACAGTGACCGTTACCCATCCAGCATACAACAGCGTCAGGGTCGACCGCCAGTGTAGAGCCTGTTTGAATGTTACTCAGCACGATAGGGTTTCCATCAATCAAGATCGCAACATACGCATTTGGTCCCATGCCTGTCAGGGTGGAGGTGGCAAGTCCCTTCTGAGAAATAACGCCGCAGCCAATAAAGCGCACATCGTACTTACAGTCTTGCGTGAAGGCAAGAATATTTTCAGATTCAATGGAGAGCATTTCTCCCTGCTGGAGCTGGTATACGACTACATGCTGGGCATGATTTGCATAGTATGTAATGCTATCCCCATTCATCATAACCTTCATGAGGGGAAGGTTTTCACCAGTAACGCGCCGCATCAGCGAACCTAACAGTGCCTGCCCTGCATTTTGCTGCGGCCCGAGCAGCAGTTTTTCGAACTTATAATTTTTATTTCCACCGTTTTCGCCACAGATGAAAGAACCAGCTTTCGTGAACAATACATCATTTCCACGACAAGTGACTTTTAAGGTCAATTCATTAATTACTTCAAATGTCAACATAGATTGATACGCCTCCTATTTATCTTAGCTAAACTACCTGAACACCATATAATTCGCACAATCCCGCGAGATCTTTTGCCACACCGTTTCCAACGGCACTGAATTTCCATGCGCCATTGTGCTGGTAAAGTTCACCAATCATCATGGAAATCACATTGTTGTAATATTCTGTCATCATAAAACTCACAAGCTCCTTGCCAGATTTGTCCATAATGCGGACATAGGCATCTTTGAGCATACCAAAATGAAGCCTGTTTGTGAGCGCATCATTTATGGTGAGGACAAAGACGATTTTTTTGACCTGCGGATTTAGTCGATTCAAATCAATCTGAATCATTTCGCGGTCTATACCGCCATCCACAAATTTAGTGCTTTGGTCTGGACTGAGTGTCTGACCATAGAACACAAACCAAGAATCACCGATGACTTTTCCATTAGCACCAAGCAGAAATGCCGAGACATCGACATCGCATCGCGCATCTGTGACATTCCAGCCAAAACAGGCATCTACTGCATCCGGGGCACCTGTCGAGAGCATTATCTTTTGTCCTTTTTGGACTTTGTTCATCAGTGCAGGAATCGGTCTTGCTGCAGAAATTGCGGAAGTGCTAGCAGTATTCTGTTGTCCGGCAGTCAATGCAGGCTGGACGACTTGCGGTTGTCTGGGTGGTCTGCTTTGTGGCTGCTGAGGCGGTCTGTTCTGCGATTGCCCATACTGTGGCTGCTGGGGTGGTCTGCCCTGCGATTGTCCATATTGTGGCTGCTGTGAGGGTCTGTTTAGTGGCTGTCCGCTCGGAGATTGACCATACTGTGGCTGAGAAACATGTGCCGCTGCAGGACTGCCGCCTCTTGGATTCTTGATCAGTGTCATAATATTATTTTGGTTTTTCACACTTTGCGGCTCAGGTATATTGATCGACAGAATGGAATTGCGATCCATAGTACCATTTGTTTTCATAGCTGCATTTATCATAATTTCCTCCATCTGTTCTTGCGATCGTCTAAAAAAATCATTTATCTTATCATAAATCTGCAATTTATGATTGTTTGGCTAATGTTCATTATATCACAATCAAAATATTCTTACATTAAAAACGCATTAAAAATCTGCCTAATTAAAAAGAGTCTCCTTTAGCAAATATCTGACAGACTGGTATTTTAAAACTTTAAGTCTATTTTAAATGAAAAATCCTTTCTACAATGAAAACTTTTTCCTATTTGTTTCACAAAATAATCTTCATCATCCACAAATACTTGTCTTGTCATAAACCTTAGGAACTGTTCAAAAATAACTTTTAACACAAAAGCGGAACAAATTACGTATATAGTTAAGTCCGCTAAATCCCTA
>CAMWLV010000079.1 GCA_947175175.1 uncultured Lachnospiraceae bacterium | reverse complement strand
TATTAAGTCTAAACCATCGGTTTCTTTAAGTCAAGCTGACCCGTGAACAGTAACATTTCTCTGAGTGTACAGGACAAAAAAATATGCAAGAACTTGATTTTGAAAAATGGAAGGAATATAATAAAAGGCGGAAATATTTTTTATACTTAGGAGGAGATGGAACGTGGGAACCTATTACAAGCATACAAAAACCGAAAAGATTGATGTGCCGTATTCTTTCTGCTGTGAGCAGTGTATGAAAGACAGCGGACCGATGGTTGCAGTTATTTCTGGCATGGAGGCGGAAATCAACAGCAATTACAACAAACTAGACGATAAAAAACAGCAGAAGTTGAACGAGATGGCTCATGCGAATCTTGTAAGGGCTGTGAAAGAAGCGCATCGCAATGCCACGGAAAAGCAGATTTATGTCAAGGCTTTTAAGGATCAGTGTCCGTTCTGCAATAAGCCGCAGTCATGGGCAGTCAGCGGGATCAAGGATGAGATGTTCAGTACGCCGAGTGTTTGCGTTATAGTTGGCATTATTATTGGTGCCATGTTCTATTTCTTTTCTGGAGTAGATTATAACCTGATCCTTGCCCTTGCCGTGGGGGGAATTGGTCTCGTAGCAGGGGCAGGCAGCCTTTTGTTTAACATTATGAAAGTACAGAGCAAAAAGAAACAGACCTCGACGGCTGCTCATAAAAATGTACCAGTTATTGAATGGGGCGCAGTACAACATATTTTAAATGAACAGAAGTAGGACTGATTATATCAATTTGTATCTGTTGGTAAGATATGGCATCTAGGAGAAATCTTAGGTGCTTTTCTTATGCCTGTGCCGATGGAGAATATGTTACTGATTAGCAGCTTTGCCGCATGCGCTTTGCGTGGCAATTAGAGAAAGTTTTCCCAGTTTGATTGTTCTGCTTACAGACTTTGTATTCTGGCTCTTGACAAATTTTTAATTATGACTATAATATAGATTAGTCTATATTGCAGACTAATCTGATAAGAATCTGTTAGTCCTGCAGATAAGGTGTTTTTGCTCAAAGCTACAGCCAAGGGAGATTCTTGGCGTGCAGGGTAGAAACTATTTTAAAGGTACTTGCAAATATGCTGCAGGGGAAATGTTATGCGTTTTTTAAAGAATGGAGGAGATCATATGGCACAAAATATTACGGAGGCGATTGAAGAGGTCAGTTTGATTAAGAGAGTAATCGACAGGACTCAGAATGATTTTTCAAGGATAGCTAATTTTTTCATTGCAATTGGGGCTGTCAATCTGGCGACATACTTGTTATATGCGGTCATGTTACAAATTATTAAGGGAATGGAGGAGGTGCCGTATTCTGTATGGAGGCTTTTCTGGGGATTGAATTACGTTTCAATCACAGGATATGTGATCTTGTTTTGGCTCTATCGCTATAAGATGAAGAAGTGGAATAATCATTTGAGTATGAGTCTGATCAATATTTGGGGCATTTTGCTGATTGGCGGTGAGGTATTTCGTCTCTTTTTCTCGAGTACGTATTTTCAGGAGCAGAACGTCCATTTTTATCAAAAGACACTGACATTTCTCTTTCCGGTAATCGGCTGCTTTGTCCTGGGATTTGTGATACAGGATAAGCTGATTTTGCGGGTGTCGTTTGTGGTGGTGATATTGTATATGTTTCTTGCAGCGACGGGATTTTCGGTCAGTGCGGCGGAATTTCATGGAAATGATATGGAAATCGGATTGGATGCATTCCTGACAGCAGCGGTTGTCTCAGCAGGAATGGTGCTGCTCGGAATGGAGTTGAAACGGAAGGGAGCAAAATGACGTGGATATTTCTTCAATGCCAGAAGTGTTTAGCAATAAATTAAGGCTGTCCATAATCTCGGCGCTGGTTACTGGGGAGAAGGATTTTACGGAACTGAAAAAATATACAGAGGCAACCTCCGGCAATCTGGGCGCGCAGCTGTTGAAACTGGAAGAATGGGGCTACGTCAGCTGCAAAAAGGAGTTTGTCAACAAGAAACCCAAAAGCACATACAAGCTCACCAGGACAGGCATCATGAATTTTAGGGAGTATGTGGAGATGCTGGAAAATGTGTTGAGGAGTATGGAGTAACGTGTTGGCAAAGAGATGGGGGATAGCTATGCTTGTAAAAATGGTCTGCAAAAATATGGACAGGAAAAATATGCTGCTCTATGCGCTGAGCATTATTTTATCAATTGTTCTGGATACCTTTTTCCTGGCGGCGTTAATGGTAAATGAGCAATATGGACTGGGCGAAAAAGCCGGCAGCATGGATTTGCTCTGTACACTGTTCTTCTTAATTGCAGGTGCAGTGTCAATTTTCTTTACCTTCTATTCGACGGGATATTATGTACGAACCAAAAATAGGGATTACAGTCTGCTGATGATGTTGGGCAGCAGCCGAAAGACAATATTCAAGTTCTTTTCTGTAGAGTTTTTGTTGATCTATGTTTTTTCTGTTGTGTCGGGGGTTTTTGTGGGAGGTATTTTGTCCGCATTGTTTTTGACGGTTCTTAGGATATGGGGGTATTTGGTTCGATTTTCACTGTCAGATATTCTTGGGTTGATTGTCGTGGTGATCAAAGCAAGTTTCTTGCTGTTTGTCGTTGAATATCTGGTAATTTTAATCTATTTTTCGAAAAAGGATTTGTCGGCGATACAGTTGAGAAGTGTGAGAAGAGAAGGGAGACATGAGACAACTTGTTTCCTTGTAGTCGGGGGAATTGGGGCGTTCACCTATGCGATGATACTGTTAAGGCGGAATGACACTTTGTATGAGATGCTCAGCATAGTGGTCTGTCTGGTCGGAATGTACATGATTCTGTCGTATGGCGGAAGTTTGACGCTAATGATTCTCAAGATGTTTCAGAACTTTTATTATGGAAATATGATTGTCTTAAATGAGTTTTACTTCAAATTCAAAAGCAATTGCAGGCTGCTTTATATGATGTTTGCGCTGGATTTTGTAGTGTTGTTTTTTACGGGCGGCTGCGTGATCTCCCGAATTCAGGAGGACGTGGACAGCGCGGAATATCCTTATGGTTTTGTGGGAGTGATGCAGAACAGTGAACAGACAGACATTGAGAAGTATCGGGAACTATTGGGCAATGACCGGATTGAGTTGTCGGCGATTGAAGCAAAAATAAACGAACAGGGGTATAAAGAGACATATTTATGTATTTCGGACAGGGATTATAGTCAACTGACCGCCCACGATATTCATTTGAAAGAAACGGAGGCGATTCTGATAAATGAATCCACAATGCTAAATTTGGAGAAGCCGGACTGTGTTTTGACAATTGCGGAAGTGCGCAATGAAATCGTTTTTGGAATGGAAAAGCCGGATTGTCTGCGCGAGTTTATCATATTGCCGGAATCGGTTATAGCTGAATATGAAGGGAATGAATATATAATTATCGCAAAAAAAGGAGGTTTGCAGAAAGAATATGAGCAGTATAAGAATTGTTTTCAGGAAACAGATGCAGACATTTTCTGGCGGTGTGCATTTTTGGCAGACGCCAATGAAAATATGACTTTTGTCAAAATCATTAGTGTGTTTGCGGGGCTCTTTTGTCTGATATCCAGTTTTGCGCTTTTTGTCCTGAAAGTGCAGGGAGATTTACCGTTGCTGAGGCAAAAGTATGGATTATTGTATCAGATTGGAATGTCGGAAAAAGCCATAGCGAAAGCGGTGTCCGCAGAATATCGGAATCTGTTATTCATACCACTTATTCTTTCCATTCTGATATCGGGTATTTATATGTTTGCCGAGACAACAGAATGGAACGGAGGGATTCGGGATTATGTGTGTAGATATATTCCTTTTCAGGTTGTATTTCTCGTTTTGAATAGTGTATTAATTTACGCCTGTTTGAGAAAATTTCGGAGAGTGATAGTTGAGAATGTTGATCGTTAAATTTTGTCTTTTATGTCCGCGATTGTATTTTTGACAAAAAACAGATGTTCTTGACTGCAAATTATTTCTTACTGCTCTTAGGAACTGTAGAACAATTACTGATACAGATTGCGCAGGATATTTCTTCGAGGTTAAATTGATAAAGCAATTGGTCAAAAACGTAGGTGTAGCGGGCTGCGGCGAGGCTTTTTGCAATTTTCAATTGGAGAAATAAACAAGTCAAGAAAGCTGTATAGGAGGAGACGAAGCATGAGTTTGGTATATGTACGTGGATTGAGGAAGAGCTATCATCATTCGATAATGGAACGGATGGCTGGTGAACGAGAGTATTCTGTCCTGAAAGGAATTGATCTTCAGATAGAAAAAGAGGATTTTATAGGAATCATGGGGCGATCTGGCTGCGGCAAGACAACACTGTTAAAAATCATAGGGACAATAGATCAGCCGACAAAAGGAAAAATATATTACGGCGACACAGACGTGCGCAGACTTCAGGCGGATAATCTGTCTGAGCTCAGACGAAATAAAATTGGCTTTGTATTTCAGGATTTTAAGCTGATGGACAATCTGTCTGTGGAGGAGAACATCATGCTTCCAATGGTGCTCAATCAGGTAAAATATCGGGATATGAAGGCCGTGGTGGACAGAAATGCCCATCTGTTGGAGTTATCAAATCTCTTGAAGAAATACCCATACGAGCTCTCTGGCGGAGAGAAGCAGCGCGTTGCGATTGCGAGGGCGATGTCCAACAATCCGGATATCATTCTTGCGGACGAGCCAACGGGAAATCTGGATATGTCATCGGCATTGAATATTATGGACTGTTTTACAAGGATTAACCGGGGCGATCACAAGGCAGTCGTGATGGTGACACACGATCCGCTTGTCGCAAGTTATTGTCATAAAATCTTTTTTCTGGCAGATGGTGTGATTCGGGATATCTGCGAGAGGAGTGATGACCAGAGTCAGAATGCGTTTTATGAGCAGATTGTGAAGTTGGCAGCAGGTACTGCGTGTGGATAATGCGGTTGGAGCGCTTGGTGAAATGCTAAGTGCTTTTTTGTTGCAGCTATTTTATTTATTTTTTAATTAAATTGTGACAACCAGGAGATCTAATGCGTCTAATTCATGAGATCTCAAACAGAAGAAGAAAGGAGAGACAGCGTACAAGGCTGATATAAAAAGTACACTGCCGGTAAGCGGACCATTTTTTTCAGCTGATGGAACGGTTTTTGCTACGGCTGCTTTGGACACAAACCAGATGGAAATCACAGTCTGGAGTACGGCAGATTTTTCCATGCTTTATAAAGAAGTCATTCAGGATGACAGGGAAGAAATGTTCTATCGCTCTCCACAAGTCTGCCTGTTCTCTGATCTTCGGGTATGTATTGTCTGCATGGGAGGCCACAATGATATCCCGCAGAATGCAGTATTGTTGCATTATTAGGAGTTTTTCAAAGTTTGATTCTTTTTGCGCCACCGAGTTTGCAGGCTCTGTGGCGTTTTGGTTCCCATTAAAACAATTCCGCATACAAGATATTTTGATTGAGGTCATGTCGGCGGCATGATATAATGGATAATATTAGAGCAGGGCATGGCAGTCATAAAAAGGAGTGAGTTTAAGGAGGAGAGAGCGCTTATGGCACGCACAGAATCAGTTGAGCTGACAGTGTTATGTCTGATATATGACAAGGACAGGTATTTATTGCAGGATAGAGTGAAGGAGGATTGGAAAGGATACACGCTGCCGGGCGGACATGTCGAGGCGGGGGAATCCATTGTCGATGCCGTGGTGCGTGAAATGCGGGAGGAGACAGGGCTGACTGTGTTAAATCCCAAACTCTGCGGCGTAAAGCAGTTTCCGACGGACGAGGGGCGGTACATCGTGTTTCTTTTTCGTGCAGACCGGTTTGAGGGAAAACTGGCTTCCTCGGAGGAAGGAGAAATGCGCTGGGTCAGGAAAGAAGATATGTCACAGATTCAATTAGTGAATGACTTTCATATGCTGCTGCAGGTGATGCTTGATGACAGGCTGAATGAATTTCAATATGTTATAGAAAATGATGAGTGGAAAGCGATATTAAAATAGGAGTTATCATAGAGAGAGGGGATCAGATCACAATGAATTATTATTTTATAGACTATGAGAATGTCCATGCAGATGGATTTACGGGGGCAGAAAATCTCGGCGAAAAGGATGTAATCTGTGTGATGTACACAGAACAGAGCAAGGCATTTTCACTGGAGTTGGTGGAGAAAATCGCGCGACAGCGTGCAAAGCTTGAGTCCTACAAAGCAGGCACAGGGGCAAAAAATTCGCTGGATTTCCAACTGGCGTCTTATCTGGGATATATGATCGCAAAAAGCGAGGGTACAGACGACTGCTTTTATATCGTATCCAGAGACACTGGCTTTAATCATCTGGTTGATTTCTGGGCAGAACGCAATGTATCGGTGAAAAGGATTCCCAATTTTATGGGTGAAGAGAAGGATTCCAAAGCAGCGGCAGCTACAGAGACTGCCGAGGAAGAGCTCAAAGCCAGGACAAAACCAAAGGCAAAGAGCAAATCCAAGATATCTGACTCAAACAAGGCTACAAAGGAAGAGCTGCTGCAGTATCTCACAGAGGAGGAGTACTCGGACAAGATTTTGGAGATTTTTAACAGTTACAAGACAAGAGTTGCCATCAACAATGGTTTGAGCAAGGAGTTTCGGGACAGTCAGAAGAGCAGTGCCATTTATAAAAAGTTAAAAACTCTCTTAAAAGAAAAGCAGAAATCTTAGAAGAATATAAGGAGGGGCGATGGGAGTATCAGCAAAGGGACGGAGGCGGATTCAGTATCAGGGTCAGAATTTTGTGTGGTGGGTTGCGCCAGACAGCGACGACTGTGACAGGATTTATCTGAATATCGTTTCCGAAGATAAAAGCATTGTACTTGCCTATAGGGTTAATGGGGAAAGCTTTCGTATCATCAGTAAGGGAAGACGTCTTCATGGAGAAAAGACTTCCGGGAAATGGCAATTGTGCAAAATTCCGTTTCGAGAGCCGCTGATGGTTGTGACGCCAAAAGATGTGGTACAGATCATTGCGTGGGCGGTCGATGGAAAGGGGGAACAGGGCTGAATGAAGAGAAAAGTAAGGACGATAACGGTAAATGGGCAAAAGTTTGTCTGGTGGTATTCGATTTGTGAGCATGAGACAGTAGTGCACCTTTCTCCTTTTGAGGATAAGACTTCTGTGATCAGCGTTGCTTTTGCAGATATAAAGGATAGTCTTTATGGTCAATATAATGAAGGTGTTGTAGTATCGTGGGTTGCAGTAACGACTCCTTTGCAGGGCGGTATGATTCAATATAATGAAGGAATTACGATGTCCATAGGTAATCCAGAGTGTTCTGTCACGCTTGTTGAGTCTTGGAGTAATCCAGAGTATTATTTCACGATTATTGAGCCGAAAATGGCAGGGTTGCTGCTCACTTATTTTACAGAGCAGAATTATTTATTTGAGACACGAAAAAGCATCACATTAAACGGATACGATCTGCTTTCGCAGATGGGATATCGGGTTGTTGAGGTAAAGAAGGGACTTACCTGGTGAGAAAATCGAGCAGGGAATTCTTCCCTACTCGATTTGTAATACTTTATTAGTTTCGAGGATCATATCTTCCACGTCTTTTGCAAGCTGCTCTAAATCCTCCATGGATTTCTTGATACTCTGGCTGTTGTCGGAGGTGGTCTTTACGCCCTCAATCGCGCTGTTTGTCACTGTGATCAGTTTTGTGACAGTAGATTCAAAGTTTTCGATTGCCAGATTGACATTCTCGATCGCACTCTTGATTTCTTCGTCATTTTCTTTGGCGCTGCTGACAGAGGTCTTGGAGTTATCAGACAGCTCCCGGATGTTGGACGCCACAACTGCAAATCCGCGCCCTGCTTCGCCTGCCCTTGCAGCCTCGATTGCCGCATTTAGTGAGAGGAGGTTGATCTTTCCGGCGATTTTCTCGACGTTCTGTGTCATTTCATTGTATTTCCCAATACTCTGGTTAATCGCCTGCATCGCCTGTGTGATATTCTGGTTCATCTGGTTCAGCTCTTCCATGCGTTTTGACACATCTGTCATTTCCTGCGAGCTCTTGCTGCTCTCCTGCCGGATCTGTTCTGTTTCCTGCTTTACCATTTCAATATTTTCAAAGAGGTTGCCAAATACGCGCATCAGCTCATCGTTCATGGCAACGACCTTTTCGTTGACCTCGCTGACTCTGTGGCGTTCCGCCTGAATGGACTTCATCATAAATTCGTGACAGTTTTCCGGTGTGTTTAATCCCCTCGCGATCGCGATCGCCATATCGCGGCAGGAGCGATAACCACAGGAATGGCAGTCAAACCGTTTCTCGGACGCAGTGTGTTTGCCCATGCGTGCGAACGCGTCATCGATTTCTCTTTCGGAAGTCCCTTTTTTGTCGATCGTATAGCGTTTGTATGTACGTATGTAATCATTCAGATTGAGTGTTTTGTCAAACTCGGCAAACTGCTGGTCCACGCCTTTTTTGGTGGTGTTTGCCTTGCGGACTTTTTTGGCGTACTGTTCCACGTCATGCATGATGTTGTTCATGGCAAAGCGCTGATAGTGAACACCTGTCGCAGGTCCGCCGTTGCAGCCGTCGCCGCAGTTGAGCACGTCAAAGAGGTCCGGCTTGTCCTGTTCCCGCAGGGTGCTGTATGTATCCATATCGTGATAGAGCGATTCCGTTCCCTCGGAGGTGATGACATTCATCTGTGGTGCGTGTGTCAGAATATTGCTCATTAGTCCGCCCGGCTTGGGATAGATGGCGCCCTCTAACCCTTGTTTGCCGTCAAACTCAAATTCGCTGTAGACCTTGACCTCCGGCAGTCTCACATTGTTTTCTTCAAAATACTGCCGTAAGTGCTCCATGGTCACATTGTAATCTACAAGTCCTGTCTCACGAAATTCTTCGATTTTGGCGACACAGGGCGAAATGGCGGCTATTTTTCCTTTATACCCCAGAACTTTTTTGATATACACAGCCAGACAGAGCATAGGACTGTGGATCGGGGAGAGGTTGGAAAAGAGTTCGGGTTTGTGCCGCTGCACATAGTTTACGACTGCCGCACAGGGCTGCGAGATCAGTTTCTTGCCAGGATTTTTCTCCATATAGCGCAGGTGTGCCCAGGTGCAGATGTCTGCGCCAAAGCTCACGTCATAGACCTTCTTTGCTCCGTGGTCTTGCAGCCACTGGAGAGCATGGCGCCAGTTTCCATCGAATGCAATCTTAATGGAAGGAGCGGCAATCAGTGCAATCTCCTGTCCTCGTTTCAGATCTTCGAGAAATTGCTGGGTATCATCGACATACGACCGTGCACCATGCGAACATGCCCTGATGCATGCGCCGCACTTGATGCACTTTTCATCATCTATCATAATTTTTAATTTGCCATTCTCATCTATGCGTGCAATGTTGGCGTCCCCCACCGGACACGCGCGCACGCAGGCATTACAGCCTACACACTTGTCGATATCTACGTTGATAATACTCATGTTTGTACCTTAGTGAATTGATACACTATCCTTTCGTTTTTTATTAAAGTTATGGAGTAAATATTCTTGTGTATATTGTATAGATATATTATAAAATGCTCATGCATATGTGTCAATATGTATAACGATTCAGTTAGGCAGAAATCATGACCAAATTGGAACGGTGAACGAGAAAAGTCTGGGAATAAAACTGTTGAGAAAATCTATGAGAAGGGGTAGAATTTAAAGAAAGAAGCAGAACAGTCTCATAAGTAAAATGCAAAGGAGTACATACATATGGTAATTCAAATACCGCAAACTGGGGTGATCAAAAAGCAGAGATTTGATATCAGCAATGATGTTTCTATTATATATGGTTACAATAACTGCGGCAAAACAACAATTCTGAAAGCGCTGGATGATGTATTTCGCAACAGACTGATGGAAAAATTTATATTGGACCAGACAGGAGAAATAGACAAGTCAAGATGTGTCAGTTATTTTTCTACAGATCCTAAAACAGAGGGATGTCGGAATCTTAGAGAGCAAATACCATTCTTTATTTATTCTTGCGGGTATTATTTTCTCGATGTATGACATTGATGTCGAACATCTGACTGTGGAGGAAACAGAGATCAATTCAGAGATTTATCATTTTTGTCTGGATGTGGAACAGCACCGGAAGGGCAGGTGGTTTGTGGATGAGAACAGACAGGTAGGATTTTTTAACAAAAAGGTCGCAGGCTTGCTTGAGAGGAAAAAGAAAGGTATCAGTTCTCAAGAGGAAAGGACAAAAGGGTCAGCAGACAATGATAAACTGAAAATAAAAATTGAGAATGAGATAATAGGTGGCCGCACCGTAAAAGAATTTTATGAAAAGGTATTTGCGCATTTGAATGAACAGTTGGATCTGAGTGATAATATTCCTTTTGCGACGGGTAGTAAGCGGTATCTGGTAAATTGGACAGATCATCATATTAATGGAGTGCCATTTGTCTCACCTGTTAAAATTCAGAATTATTATGTTGAGACGAACAAAAGCAAAAAAGATGCATTGAGTGATATATATAAATATATAAAAAATATCGGTGTTGATGTAGATTATGTAGAAAAGAGCGTGTTTGAAAAATGCTTTGGAGACAGTAACAAACCTCACCAGATAGAGAACATCTATTCGGCGAGGTTTTCGCATTGATAGAAAAAATAGCACAGGAGAGGAGCAGGAATATGAAAATAGCAGATATGCACTGTGATACGATATCCGAGATCTGGGAGAGCAGAAAAAGTGATATTTCCGAGGAAAAGGGAAATCCCCAACAACTTTCCGAGAACAATTTACACATCGATATTCAGAAAATGAAAAGTTCAGATTACTTGCTGCAAAATTTTGCCATGTACATAGATTTGAAAAGGGGACTTGATCCGTTTGCATATGTGCTGGAGCTGATCGATGTATTCTATGATGAGATGGAGAAAAATAGAAATGACATTCGTGTCATAAAGACGTATGATGAAATCCTGAAGAATGAGAAGCAGGGGAGAATGTCAGCACTTATGACCATCGAGGAGGGCGGATGTTGTAAGGGAGAAATCGAGAATCTGGAGAGATTATACCAGCTTGGGGCACGCATGATGACACTGACATGGAATTATCCCAATGAGCTTGCAAGCCCCAATCTTTTTATAAGGGACACACAGATGGGAAAAAGCGCTGAAAAGGGCAGCGCCATCAAATATGACAAAGGGTTCTGTATATTCGACAGCTCCAAAGGATTGACACAAAAAGGGTTTTCATTCATAGAAAGGATGGAGGAGCTTGGCATCATCATTGATGTTTCGCACCTGTCTGATGCGGGCTTCTGGGATATTGCAAGAAACACGAAAAAGCCGTTTGTGGCAAGTCATTCCAATGCGCGTGTGCTGTGCGGACACTGCAGAAATCTCACCGATGACATGATCAGGACAATCGCGGAGCGGGGTGGTGTCATTGGACTCAATTATTATGGGTGTTTTCTAAATGAAACAAATGACAGTCATTCCCGAGTGTCGCGAATGGCGTCGCATGCACGCCATATGCTCAATGTAGGGGGCAGCGAATGTCTTGGGCTTGGTTCTGATTTTGACGGCATCAGCGGCAAACTTGAGATACAGGACTGTTCCCAGATGCACAAGCTTGTTGAGGAATTTGAGAGACAGCATTTTACAAATACTGAAATCGAGAAAATTCTGTGCCGAAATGTCATGCGGGTATACAGGGAAATGCTATAACGCATCACTACAGAAATCACAGCGAAGCACATAATATTTTGAGGAATCTCCACATTCGACAAGTTTTTCGTCATGACAAAATAATTCTATAAAATAGGATGTTGCAAAGTGCCGCTGAATATTTTACTATTTTTGCAAAATCTATAACAGTGTCTTTTATATAGGCAAAACCTATAGTGTACCCTATAGGGAATATTATAGGGTTTACCTATAACCAATAAAAGGAAAAAGAAACTGTACAAATATATGAATATCTGCTATAGTAATACCTAACACCACAATTCATACTGAAATAATAGGGAATATGGAGATAGTAAAATGACGCTTGTCCAATTGAAGTACATTATTGCGGTAGCAGGAGAAAACTCTTTTAACGATGCCGCCAAAGTCCTCTTTATATCACAACCCAGCCTTTCCGCGGCAGTGCGCTCACTAGAGAAAGAAATCGGGTTTGACATCTTTGTGCGTTCGAAGACGGGAATCACGCTGACTGCAAAGGGTGCGGAGTTCATCGGGTATGCAAAGTCGGTAATGGAGCAGTATGAATTGTTGGACGCAAGATTCATATCGCAGACTGAGGTGCGCAAGAGTTTTAGTGTCTCCATGCAGCACTATACTTTTGCAGTAAATGCGTTTGTGGAGCTGGTAAAGCAGTATGGAATGGACGAGTATGAGTTTGAGGTGTATGAGACCAAAACGTATGAGGTCATCGACAATGTCAGGAATCATAAGAGTGAGATCGGGATCCTGTATCTGAATGATTTTAACAGGAATGTGCTGACAAAGCTGTTTGCGGAATATAATCTGCAGTTTGAGCCTTTGATGGAGTGCAAGATCTATGTCTATCTGTGGAAGAGACACCCGCTGGCAGACAGGGAGGAGCTTGCGTTGGAGGAATTGGAAGAATATCCATGTCTCGGCTTTGCGCAGGGAGAGCATAATTCCTTTTATTTTGCAGAGGAGGTCTTGAGTACGTACCAATATAAGCGTTTTATCCGTGCAAATGACAGGGCGACGCTGCTCAATCTGATGGTTGGATTAAATGGTTATACACTGTGTTCGGGGATTATCTGTGAAGATCTGAACGGAAAGGATTACTGTGCGATCAGGTTGAAATCAGATGAGAAGATGACGATCGGATACATTTCCCGCAGGGATGCGCCGATCAGCGCCATTGGACAGAAGTATTTGGAAGAAATCGCAAAGTACAAAGATAAATCGTTAGAATAGATTCTTTATAGGAAGAAACGGGGGATTACTATGGTAAGGGGAATCGCGACAAGATGTCCGCACCTCGAGGATGAAGAGGGCGACAATAGTAACTATGGGGCAATCAGCTATCCGATTTTTCAGACGGCAGCTTATGCGTACTTAGGTGTAGGCAGGAGTACCGGATATGATTACAGCAGACTGCAGAACCCAACAAGAGAGCATCTGGAAAAAGTGGTAGTGACACTGGAGAATGGAACGGACGCGCTAGTGCTCTCGTCGGGTATGGCGGCTGTCACGCTGATGATGGAGCTGTTTCGCCCAGGAGATCACCTGACAGTGGAAAAATCTTCGGTGAGAGCGGTAGAGGATTCCAGAGAATCAACGTGGCGTGTCCTAGGAGTATTTTGAAGGAAGCATTAGAACACATCGGACGGGCATTGGAAATAGTGTGAAACGGGAGGAAAATATGTATCAGTTAATTGTTGCACAGTTAAAATCTCTGACAGAGGACAACCCCTATCAGATCTCTAATCTTGCAAATGCGGCTGCTTTGCTCTATGACAGTCTTGATCAGATCAACTGGGCAGGGTTTTATATCATGCAGGATGGAAAACTGATCTTGGGACCATTTCAGGGAAAGATTGCCTGCACGCAGATCGCAGTCGGGAAGGGAGTCTGCGGAAGGGCAGCAGCTACAGGGGAGACACAGCGCGTCGATGATGTCCATCAGTTTGAGGGGCATATTGCGTGTGACAGTGCATCAAATTCAGAGATTGTCATTCCTATATATAAAAATGGAGAGTTATTCGGTGTTCTGGATATTGACAGTCCTATAATAGGACGTTTTCGCGAGGAAGATCAAGTAGGGTTGGAGACATTTGTCAGGGAACTGGAATCCGCATTGTAATACAATGATTCGAAAAACTATAATGTACATAAGACAAATACTATAACCATAATTGTGAAATTTTATTGACAGGATAAATATGGAAGTATATAATGTGAGACGTAAAACATATTAACCCTATAATTCGAATAGGAAATAAAGATAGTAACGAAAAGAGAGGAACATATGAAAGGAAATAGGGTCACTGTTAAGTCAAGAAACAATATGTGACAGGTGCAAACAACGGGTTTGTGAGCAAGGTGATCAAGTATCATGGCAAGGCTGCGCATGCTGCCGGAAGCCCGCAGCTTGGTATTAATGCACTCAATGTAGCATCAATTGGACTGACTGCGCTTGCATACCACAGAGAGACATTTAAGGATTTCGATCATGTCAGGATTCACCCGATTGTGACAAAAGGCGGTAATCTGGTCAACGTGGTGCCAGATGAAGTCATAATAGAGACGCTTGTCCGTGCGTCGAATCAAGATGCATTCGTGGACGCGGCGGAAAAGACCGACCGTTCTTTCTTTGCAGGCGGAGCAGTCATCGGCGCGTCTGTGGAGATGGAGACAATGCCAGGATACTTGCCAACACTTCCATAAGAGCCAAACGCAGAATTGGTGGAAGCGGCCCAAATTGCTGCTGGCGGCAAATATGAGGTTGAAATTGAGGGAAATTTCCATAGTACTGATTTTAAAGTAGTTGATGAAGAGCTTGCGTATATCGTGACTGCAAAGGTATTTGCACTTGGAGCATATAGATTATTAATGGATAGTGCAAAGGAAGCAAAGAAAATTGCAACGGAGTATAAGCCGAAATTTACCAAGGAAGAATACGTGGCATTCATGGATTCTATGATAAAGAAGGAATGGAGATAATTCAGTATTGATTATTCCTATCAAGATCGTATAATATTAATTGCAATAGATGCATTGAAATATTGAAAGGAATGGTTATCGATGAACAAAGAGCAGGCGTGGGACTTATTAAAAGAATATAATAAGGATGAATTTCATCTGGAGCACGCAGAGATTGTGGGCAGTACAATGCGGTATTTTGCTGAAAAACTGGGATATGGGGATGAGAAGGATTTTTGGGAGGTTGTCGGAATCCTGCATGACCTTGATTTTGAGATGTACCCAGAGCAGCACTGCATCAAAGAACAGGAGATTTTGAGGGAACGCGGTGTAGATGAACGACTCATTCATGCGGTGGCAAGCCATGGATATGAACTTACGGTGGATATCAAACCAGAGCATGAGATGGAGAAGGTGCTCTATGCAGTGGACGAGCTGACAGGGGTGATTGGTGCAGTGATAATCATGAGACCATCAAAAAGTGTCCAGGATCTGGAAGTAAAATCCGTAAAGAAGAAATACAAGAGCAAAGGATTTGCGGCAGGCTGTTCCAGAGAAGTGATCGACAGGGGCGCCGAGATGCTGGGATGGAGTCTGGATGAACTGATACAGCAGACAATTGACGCATTGCGGACATTCCGACCGTGAACAGCAAACGATTGACGCGTTGCATTTATATCGGCTTTTAGGAATTTTCATGTGCAATAAGTGACAAAAGGGCGTGATCTTATGATTGCCCTTTTGTTATGCGTACAGTCACCATGCGAAGATCATATATGGCAGATTTTTTCATGGAGAGTTGAATAAGGAACTGTAAAGAAATAACATGTGCAACTTGCGCAGGATATTTCTTCGAGGGTGCATGTCAAAAAACGTAGGCGTAGCGGGCTACGCTGAGGCTTTTTGATATGTGCAATCGGAGAAATAGACAAGTCAAGGTGCATAAGTTATTTTTTTACAGTTCCTATGTAGCATCTATAAAATAATTTCGAAAAATGCTGCATCGTGCGTCAGTGCGTTGCGTTTTTTGTAGTCAAATAAAATATAGGCAGGCGCTTCCAGCCTGTCTGTGCAGTCTGCCAGACATTCTTTCCACACAGGGTAAGAGAATTTCTCAATATGCGTCATTCGCAAAAGCTGCACCGATGTATAGTTGTCATATCCTTTCAGATATTCATGTGCCTGCGCCTCGTGTTCGAAGAAATGGCGGATTTTTTTCTTTTCCGCAGCATTTTTGTCTATGGCATTTTCTGGTGAAAAGTCTGGTCTGCTCTTTAAATTTTCGCGCAGATACAGGTCAAAGACAAGAAGCTCGACAAAAAGAGTACGCCTGTCTGACGCAACAGAACATGCAAAGTCCAATAACACCTGATAGCGGTAGCTTCTGGAAGGTGTACTGAGCATATATCCGTTTGCGCGGTAATATTCTGCGAGTGCCTCGTACATATGGAAAGGGGAGGCAAATTCCTGTATCAGGACAGGTAGTGTGTGGGTGAACTGGTTTGAATTGTAGTATATTTCTACCATTTCCTCGATTTCTTTTAATTGCAGAATATCGTCAAAGCTTAGCCATTTGGTATACAGCACTTCGTAAGGTGGCTTGGAGCCGTAGACAATACCATATTCGTCAGCGTGCTGTTCCATCGGTGATCCTTTCAACACTTTCAAAAAACCAAGCTGCAATTGGTTGGGTTTCATCGCATACACATCATTGAAAGAACTGACAAAACTGTCATAATTCTCGTAAGGAAGTCCGGCAATCAGGTCAAGATGCTGGTGGACATTTTGGAAGCTGTGGATGGCTGCGACTGTGTTTCGAAGTGCGTCAATGTCCATGCGGCGGTTGATTGCCTGTAATGTAGTTTCGTTGGTGGACTGTACTCCGATTTCAAGCTGGATTAGTCCAGGACGCATACCATGCATCACTTCGAGCTGGCCGTCGGTCAATAGGTCTGCGGCTATTTCAAAATGAAAGTTTGTGACACCATTGTCATTTTCTTTCAGATAACTCCAGATGGAAAGTGCATGCTGCTGATTGCAGTTAAACGTGCGGTCGATAAATTTTACCTGTGGCACTTTGCAGTCAAGGAAATACTGCAGTTCGGATTTTACTGTTTCGATATTGCGCAGGCGGACTTTTTTATCAATGGAAGAAAGACAGTAGGCGCACCGAAACGGGCAGCCGCGCTGGGATTCATAGTAAATAATGCGGTTCTTAAAAGTGACAAGTGTGTCATTTTCTTTTCTCGTTTTCTGGTAAGCAAGCATCGGATTGTATATAAAAGGCAGCTTGTCAATATCCGTGAGGCTACGCTCTCCAGTAAAGCCATCTTTGCAGACAATTCCCTTGATGCAGGACAAGTCTTTGTCCTGCATCATGATATCCTGTAATGCTATCGCATGACCCCAATAATACTTCAAAAGCTCCAAAAAGGTCTCCTCACCCTCGCCGACCATGATTCCTGTGAGCTGAGGTATTTCCTGCATCAAATTTTGGGCACGAAAAGAAACTTCTGGTCCGCCGAGCCAGAGTTCCGTATCAGGCAGCAGCTTGGGTAGCTCCGCGAGCAGATCCTGTATCATATTCCAATTCCAAATATAGCAGGAAAAGGCTGCCACATGAGGTTTTTTTTGATATAGGTCAGCTAAGATGGCATTGGAAGGCTGGTTGATTGTGTACTCTGCAATCTCGAGTATGCAGCCATCGGGACGTACAGAGTAGTATTTGTCCGCATAGGCCTTTAAGCTGTAGACAGCTGGATTGGAGTGGATGTATTTGGCGTTGATTCCGATTAGGAGGACTTTGTTGTTTTGGGTTAGGTTCATATTTCTTGGCTCCTGTATGTATGAATTTGATTTTATTATAACAAATCATATTGAATTGTAAAACGATTTAACAGAGCTTTATTGTTTTGTTTTGATTCATGTTTCAGTAAAAATGAATGGAACCATGTGTGCATTAATATTACCGTGTATTGTCTTTATTCTTCTTTAACGTAAAAATGCTGTAATTTCAACGTTTTTTGTTATTTCATACAAAACATTACAAACTGATATTTCGTCTTTTATTGTCTTTGATGGAAAATCTTGTGTCAAAAATTGGATCAAAAATAAGCTGATGCAGATTGAAATTAATAGCACAAAATGTTATAGTATAACCATAAAAGGAGCAACCGCCCACAAAGTGGTTAGCCTCTCTGTGCCGGCTAAGTAACAAGGTAGGCTTTTTTATTTTCGCTTGTTGTTCCTATCTATATAGGCAAAGCCACCTATCAGTGGCTTTGCAGTGCAATCAGGAAGTTACCGCCAAAAAACAAAAGGCTCAAAATCTCGTATGTACTAATCGCAACACTTCCCTTCTTTTTCAAGTTAGGGAGGCTTTCCACCCTGCAACACGATTGTTCCGTTTGAAAATTTTATCATATATTTCGGAACGGACAAGACAGAATAGCGTAATTTTAGTATATATTAATATTGATTCCAGCAGCCTAGACGCGCAAATTTTTATTCATTCTATCATCACTAC
>CAMWLV010000078.1 GCA_947175175.1 uncultured Lachnospiraceae bacterium | reverse complement strand
CTGCGACCTCCTGGTCCCAAACCAGGCGCTCTAGCCAAGCTGAGCCACACCCCGCTGTTCAATTTTCAATTTATTATTTCTCACAGCGACGAATATTATTATACACATTTTTTATATGTATGTCAACACATTTTTCAACTTATTTCAAATTTTTTATTTATTATGATTTATTCGACATATTTCAGTTCAAATTTCGCTTCGCCGCGCTCATCCACTTCCATAATAATATAGGTCGGTTTCCTGTTCTCCTGTCTTGGATAAGACAGACTTCCTGGATTGATGGCAATGATCTTATCTGAAATGTCGATCACCGGCTTATGGGTGTGTCCATACATCACGATATCTGCTCCCTGGACAATTGCTTCCCTTTTCAGCATTTCACTCCCCATATTGATATAATAATGATGACCATGCGTTATCATAACACAATACTTACCTATTTGTAAAGTCTTTTCTGAAGGTAAATTAGAAAAAAAATCATTATTTCCCGCAACCATCTCCACAGGGCATCCTGCCGCCTCCTGAATCGTATACTCACTTCCCTCAATATCCCCGAGATGTATGACCATGTCCACCTTTCCAACCTTCTGCAGCACCTTCATGTAATTTTCGTTTTTTCTATGTGTGTCACTGACAATCAGTATTTTCATAAAATCTCCTCTGCCGCCTGTTTCAACACTTTTTTCATTTCCTCCAGCGCTTTTCCCCGGTGACTGATCCTGTTCTTTTCTTCTGGTGCAAGTTCCGCCGAATACATTCCATACTCTGGCAGATAGAAGATCGGATCATAGCCAAAACCATTCTCCCCCCGCTCTTCATAGCCGATTCTTCCCTCAATGGTGGCTCTGGTAGTAAATTTACTGCCATTTGGAAATGCGGCTGCAATGACGCATACAAACCGGGCGGTGCGCTTCTCATCAGGAACACCATCAAGCCTCTGTATCAGATTCGTATTTTTGATCGTATATGATGTATCCTCTCCCATATATCTTGCCGAATAAATTCCCGGCTCCTTATTCAGATAGTCGATCTCAAGCCCGGAATCATCTGCAAGCACAATCGCCTGCACGCCATCCTTTTTGAGCTCCTGCGCAATGGCTGATGCCTTGATCATAGCATTTTCCTCAAATGTTTTCCCATTCTCAACAATATCCACATCAACTCCGGCTTCTTTCATCGACAGTATTTCCAATCCGAGATCTGCCATAATCATTCGTATTTCTTTCATTTTGCCAGCATTCCCTGTCGCAAATATGATCTTATCCGCTTTCATCTGCCTATTCCTCCTATTTATGCCCCGCATCTGCCTGTTTATACCATTTTCGACAAAACCATTACCTAAGGACCTGTCACAAAATAACCTTTCATTTAGACATGTCTAAATTTGACTTGTCTAAATTTGACTTGTCTAAATTTGACTTGTCTAAATTTGACTTGTCTAAATCCACACATGCGTCGTTGTCGTCAATCGGCGTACATCCAGTACGCCTCACTCCTCCGCCTAGCCTGTGTGAATTTATTCTGCGTCAAAATTGAAAATTATTTCATGACAGCTCCTAACTAAACTTTATAATATAATCCTGCAGAATATCACTCATTGTTTTCTCAAGAGCTTCCACGATCTTTCCATTTAATCGGTACTCATTTTCCACACTTTCCATATCCTTTTGCGTCAATGAAATGATGACGGCCGCAGACGGAACGATTGCTTCCGCTACCAGGGTATAACTGTCATCACTCTCCTCAAATCCACGTATCTCGATCTGTGTCGCCTCCACAAATGCCTCTGTCATGACTACAGACAGATGTGCGCTGTTATATTCCGGTATAAAATACGTTGTATTACAGATACCTGTCATATAGGACTGCTGCTCACTTGTCTCCTCCACCTGCACTCCGAGCACCATATCTGCGTGAATCCTGTTTGCAAATGCGATCACATCCTCCTGTGTGTACTCCTCCTGCATGTCGGACGCCATATAGAGTTTCATGTGATTGTCCACCGCAAACTTGTCAAGACTTTGTCTCCATTCCGGAAGCGCCAGGCGGTTTCGGTCATTATAAGGAAACCAGACAACTGCAGACGCGGCATAACTGTCTTCTATCTTCTTAAAACTCACTGTCAGTGTATTGCTGCTTATCATCAGCTCATAATCGTACAAATCCCTGCAATAAACCTCCACAACGACGTTGTTGTTCTGCCTGTACACCCCCACTGCATCCATGATCATCGAATCGCTCACCAGCTCCACTCCGTTTGGAACATTCTGTGAATATTCTGACAGTGTTATGACATATTTATTCCGGACAAACTCCTCCCTGACACTGACATCCTCACTGGCAATCGGCTCCATCAACGGTATGACCAGCCTTGATTTTGCCTCGTCCTTAAAATTGGTCCGCACGTTTACCTTTGGCGCCAAAAGGCTGTCTTCCTGTGCATTCACGCTCTCCATCAATATGCCGATCCGGCTGCTCGCATCAAAAAAGCCTTCATTCATTTTAAAACCTGCCATAACCATAATCGAAACGACAGCAAAGACAACCGAGAGAATCTGCATCGAACGATACAGCCTATCCCTTTTTCCTGCTGTAATCTGCTCTTTCTCTGCTCTTGTAAGTGCATGTTTCTCCTGCTCTGACTTCACGTCCGGCACGGCGGGCTCCCGCCTCAAACTCTCAATATTAAATACTTCATTCCTTTCAACTTCATTCCCAGTCTGCATTATTCCATCCCTAATTATCTGTCTGTTTCTTTGGCGGGCGCGGTCCCATAAACTGATAATAATATGTCTTCATCATGCCATTATAAATCTTTCTGTTTTTATCGGCTTTTCTTCCGATATCTTTCTGCGCATCTTCATGGGAAGTAATCAGATAAAGCGACCATGTGTCAAGGCTTTTGAAACGCTCACCGAGTTTTCTGTAAAGAGGTGGTATATTTCGCTTCTCCTCAAGCCTCTCACCGTAAGGCGGATTTGTTATGATAAATCCATATTTCCCGCCGTGCGATAGTCTGCTCACATCCTTTTGCTCAAATTTTATCATATCTGCCACGCCTGCAAGCTGCGCATTCTGTTTTGCGATCTGAATCATTGCCGGATCGATATCACTGCCCTCAAGATCGACAGCAACTGACATGTCAACCATTTCCCTTGCCTCGTCATAACAGTCATCCCACACTTTCTTGTCAATGAGATGCCCCCACTTCAGTGCTGTAAACCCTCTTTTCATACCTGGGGCCATATTTGCCGCCATCAGCGCTGCCTCTATCAATATCGTACCGCTTCCGCAAAATGGATCTACAAGAATCCTGTCACCTTTCCACGGCGTCAGCATGATCAACGCTGCAGCAAGATTCTCCGCGATCGGTGCCTTCGCCGTATATTTGCGGTATCCCCTTTTGTGTAAGGACTCGCCTGTTGTATCAAGCCCTACTGTCACATTGTTCTTCATCAGAAAGACACGCACGGGAAAGCTTTGCCCCTCCTCACGGAACCAACTGACATGATATACTTGTTTCAAGCGTTCTACCATCGCCTTTTTCATAATAGACTGTATGTCCGACGGAGAGAAGAGCTGACTTTTGATGCTTGCTGCCTTTGCAACCCAAAATTTTCCATCCAGAGGTATGTATTCCTCCCATGGAAGCGCCTTCGTGTTTTCAAACAGTTCGTCAAATGTCTCCGCATGAAAGCTTCCTACCTTTATGAGTATCCTCTCTGCCGTCCTGAGCCCTATATTTGCGCGGCAGACCGCCTCGTCATCACCGATAAAGGTTACTCTGCCGTCTTCCACTTGTGACACATCATAACCCAAATCTGTGATCTCCTGTTTTAAGACTGCCTCCAACCCAAAATGGCAGGGCGCAATTAATTCGTATCTCTTCATTAACATTCTCCGCTATAGAAAAATTTTATCATTCTGTTTTCTATATTATCTTATATTCATTATATCCATCTGTCAAACAGAAAATGAAAAGAATAAACAGAAAAAGACAGGACCTTTTCCAAAGCCCTGCCTTCTCCTGTTCCAGCACTGATTACTTATTGTTATTATTGTTTGTGCTGTTCTTGCAATTCTTCTGGTTGTTGTCAGAATTGCTGTTGTTTGTGCTGTTAGAACCCTGTGAATTCTGTGAGTTCTGTGCGTTCTGATAATTGTTGTTTGACTTGTTCTGATCGTAGTTGTTGTTTGTTCCAGCCATAATGATACCTCCAATTTTTATGGGAATATATTCCCTTTTTTGGCATACAGCTGCTTCTGCTTTTTTGTATGCCATCAGCACTTTTTATGCTACACGGATATGATTTGCTGAAACGCACTTTTTTATACATTATTTTTAATTTACATATCTTGTTAACTTTGGAAACACTGCCCAAATCTGACAATTATTGTTTGGTAGGTTTTATTTTCAGAAATTAGTTGACCTTTTCGATTACTATTGATATACTGAAGTTAGTAAAGAGATACTCCTTCAATCCTCTTTACAACCCTTATATATTAATTATTTATACTCCCCTTAACGAAAAACGACCAGCGAATGGTCGTTTTTCATTTATATATTATTCTCTTTTCTGCCACCAGCTGCGAACAGCCCTGACCACAAAACCTGCCAGCAAAAATACCATAATATATGGCGCCAGAATTACAAATACGTGAAACACAACTGAGAGAACCAGAACTATCACGATCACTACAATACAGGTAATCAGCCATCCTGGGATTCTGCTGCGTCTGCCATCTGCTGCGTCTGTATACGTACGGTCTTCGCCCCTTGCAGAACTGTAGTTTGCATAATTCCCATAATTAGAATTGGTATAATAGCCATTGTTGAACTCATTTGCGTACCCGCCCTGGCTCTCCCTACCTGATGCAAACTTACTGCTCTCCTCAATCGTCTTTGCAAGAAGCCGCGGATCACCGAGCATTCTGAGCACATCAGCCTCACTTTTGCCGCCTGCGGTCTGACTATTGATATATGACCTGTAATAATTCACATTGTCCTGTATCATGTTCTCTGACACTTTTCCATCAAGAGCGTCACGAAATTGTCTCAAAAATTCCTCGCAGTTCATAATAACCCCCAACTATTGCCTATGCCTGATCCATTCCTCTACCTATTGTCATCTTTTTCACATACGCTGCAGGTTCTTTTTTCATATTGATCATATCCCGGAATGCATGAATCACCATTCTGTCCTTATTGCAGGCATCTGTATTTTTCCCCGAATCCCCGATAATATTGTATCGGTTCATCTGCCAGATATACAGATCCGTAAGTCCATATCCCTCGCAGTGCACTTTGTCCTTCAGACAATGATGTTCCAGATAAAATACAAGTTCATCCAGAAGCTCCGCGTCAAACACAAGCTCCTCCCAGAGTTCATCACACCACTCTTTTGTCTCCTCTGCAATCTCTCCAAGTGCCAAAAGTCCCTCATAGGCCTTGATGCGTCTGGCATCATACAATATCCCTGCCATATTACTGCCCCACTTCTCATACGTCGTTATATCTTATCCTACCATACGAAGTAAATAAGGTAAATTAACGAAATATAAAATTTTATAAAACAACCAAAAATTGAGTGACCGCGCACTCAAATTTTGCTATAGCTCCAAATTCACTATATAGATGCCACAGAACCACCCGTGATCAATTCCCCATTCATCACATACTGGCTGATCGGAGTCGCTTTGGGATTTTCGATCAGGCTGATCAGCTTCTCTGCTGCAAGGCTTCCGATTCCAACTGTGTCCTGCCTGTATGTCGTCAGCTGTGGTTCCAGCTGCGATGCCATTGTAATGCCATCATAACCCACAATGGAGATATCTGCTGGTATTTGAAGCCCTTTGTTTTTGATAGCATTCATGCCGCCTATCGCCGAAAAATCATCTGCATACATAATACAGGTTGGCGGATGCGCTTGTTCCAACATCTGGCTGGTGAGGATTCCTGCAGTATAGGAATCCCTGTACTTTCCCCTCCGAAGAAATTCCTCCCTGACTGCCATTCCCTTTCTCTCATGAAAACGATAATAGGCAGAGAGCCTGTTTGTCGTTACCATGGATTCCTCTCCGTAGATGTATGCAATCTCCCTGTGCCCTTGTTCATAAATATAAGAAAGAAGTGATTCCATGCCAGTAATGTTATCTGACATGACAGATATTCTGCCGTTATATACATAATCCACTATTACCACCGGAAGTTCACTCGACAACAGTTCCATAACTTCTGGATCCCCATAATCCGCAATCGCAATCAGAACACCATCCATTCCACGATACAGGGTGTGTTCGAGATAGGACATTTGATCCTTTCGTTTCTTGGAATTACTTAAAAAAGTGATGTCATATCCACCGTTCTCCGATGTATTTCTAAAGTTTTCAAGTATCTGTGAAAAATAATCATGTGTCAATCCACTCCCGGACTCCTCTTTGTATAATACCCCAAGATTATAAGTCCTGTTCGTCTTTAGCGCCCTCGCTGAGGAATTCGGATAATAGCCAAGTTCTTTTGCCATGCGCTTAATCTTCTCCTTCGTCTCCCCACCGATGTCATTCTGATCATTCAGAGCCTTACTGACTGTAGCAACTGACACGCCACATGCCACTGCAATGTCCTTCATGGAAACCATATCATTCCTCCTTTGCAAGAAACAGATAGATGTCATATGCAGAACCATTACTAATCTTTTACTGCTTAAACGTTTACGCAATGTATAGCATATATCAATTTGTGTATTTGCACAGGCGTTTTAAAAGAATCTATAGGTTTTCAACTCTCTATAATAAATGTGTCACTGACCACAAAATCCTCGTTTTCCCCATAAATAACCAGTCTGTAAATTCCGCCTATGAGTGTCGGATACTGCATAATGATTTCTTCGGGCACGTTAAATCCCCTATTCTGATCAGGCTCGATCATCACAGTCATCAGGTTATCTGCAAACGGGGAAGTTAATTCAATCCACACACCCTTATACCACAGTTCGACATGCGGCAGCTGTGCCTCATAACACCAGACTTCTGAGCCATTGTTATAAACAGTGCAATTCAGAAAGTTCCCTTCTTCTTTCCTTAAGACAACGCCCTCTTTTTGCGCCTTTTCGCGCAATGGTCTGATATCGGCATAAGTGCCGCTCAATGTATACGCTGAAAGATATGCATCTATGTTCGTATCAAAATACTGAACTTCATCGCCGGTCCAGACTTTATACGCTTTGTCCAACGGAGAAATGCTTCCTGCAATATAATCCGTGTCCTCTTCACGAAACACAATATAGAAACTATTGCAAACCGTATCAATAATCACATTTCTATTGTAGACTTTCGGAAACGCGGCACGTACAGCCCCTTCATTGATCACATATGTAACAGCATCGAAATAAATTAAGTCTTTTCCATTCGTCGAAACATTGTGTTCTCTTTGTGTCTCCTCCAAAGCATCTGGGTTGGTGAGACCATCTAATATAATACTTCCATTTTGTCCTGTGATAAAAGATATGCTCCCGTCAATTGAAAATGAGACCTCTCTCCATGCCGGGTAATCCTTCCACTCCACCGAATAAATATGCAGATCCTGTTCGGATATGCCATATTCTATTACGTTCTTTTCAAGCGCCATATGCTGTTCACCCCACCGGAATCCCAAAATTCCTCCAAGCAATACGCAGCAGATCAGGGCAGCGGTGAGGAGAATGCCTATTTTTTTCTCCATTTTCATCTACCTCTCATTTATTATACTTTCTGTGCTCTGGGGAATGTCAATAGTTATTTTCCCTATTTTCTATTTTAATTTCTTTTTTATTTTCGTTTTATCAATGACTACATTCTTTTCTTAGATGAAAAACATAAAAATACACATAATTCATGCCAACGTGAATAGCAGTTTCATTTCGTTTTTATCAACGGAAAGAGTAATATATTATTTCTATCATTTTTCCTTGCATTTATGAAAGTCTTGTGATAAATTTAGCATACAAGGTTTACTTAAACGTTTTCGTAACAGTGTTGTTCTTCATGCAGCTGCCTTTAGCCAAGTGCTGCTTGGAAAAATTTATATTAACAAAACAAGGAGAAACGAACTATGAAATTTGGATACTTTGATGACGCAAACCGCGAATATGTCATTACCACTCCCAAAACACCACTCCCATGGATTAACTATCTGGGATGCAGGGAATTTTTCTCACTAATTTCAAATACCTGCGGTGGTTACACCTTCTACAAGGACGCTAAGCTTTTGAGACTCACGCGCTACCGCTACAATGATGTTCCCTATGATACAAACGGCAAATATTTCTACATCAAAGATGGCGATACCATCTGGAATCCAGGCTGGCAGCCAACAAAAACTGAGCTGGACTCCTATGAATGCCGCCACGGTATCGGCTACAGCCGCTTTACCGCCTCAAAGAACGATGTGCAGGCATCTGTCCTCACGTTTGTCCCAATGAATGACAACTGTGAAATATCGCAGGTCAGGATCAAAAATAACTCCGATACGCAAAAGACCGTTTCCCTTTTCTCCTATGTGGAATGGTGTCTGTGGAATGCTGATGATGACTCCAGAAACTTCCAGAGAAATTTAAGCACTGGCGAAGTCGAAGTAATTGGTTCCACCATCTACCACAAGACAGAGTACCGCGAGCGCAGAAACCACTATGCGATTTACACTGTCAACACAGATGTGGACGGTTTTGATACGATTCGTGACAACTTTATCGGCACATACAACGGCGCTGACAAACCCGAAGCCGTGCTGGCCGGCAAATGCACCAACTCGATGGCGAGCGGCTGGTCTCCAATCGCGGCTCACCAGATCGACATCACACTTGCTCCGGGCGAGGAAAAATCTTATGTATTCCTGCTTGGCTATCTGGAAAATCCTGTCGAGGAGAAATTTGAGGCGCCGAATGTAGTAAACAAGAAGCCTGCCAATGCAATGATCGCAAAGTATCACTCCGATGAAGCTGTCGACAAGGCATTTGCAGAATTGAATGAATACTGGAAAGACCTGCTCAGCCGCTATGTTGTTGAGTCTTCCAACGAAAAGGTCAACAGAATGGTCAACATCTGGAACCAGTATCAGTGTATGGTGACGTTCAACATGAGCCGCTCCGCTTCTTATTATGAGTCAGGCATCGGCCGCGGCATGGGCTTTAGAGACTCCTGCCAGGATCTGCTCGGCTTCGTGCACCTGATTCCCGACCGCGCAAGAGAGCGTATTATCGACATTGCCTCAACACAGTTCCAGGACGGGAGCGCTTATCATCAGTATCAGCCGCTCACCAAGAAAGGAAACTCCGATATCGGAAGCGGGTTCAACGATGATCCATTGTGGCTGATTGCAGGCACGAGCGCATATATCCGCGAGACTGGCGACTTGTCCATTCTGAAAGAAATGGTGCCTTACGACAATGACATGAGCGCTGCCACAACATTGATGGAGCACTTAAAGCGCTCATTTGACTATATTGTAAATCATAAAGGACCTCACAATCTGCCGCTCATCGGACGCGCCGACTGGAATGACTGCCTGAACCTCAACTGCTTCTCCGAGCATCCGGGCGAATCTTTCCAAACTTTCGGGCCAAGCGAAGGACCTGTTGCCGAGTCTGTATTTATCGCCGGAATGTTTGTTAAATATGGCGAGGAGTACGCACAGCTCGCTGAACTGCTCGGTGATGATGGCGAGGCAAAGCGCGCAAGGGACGAAGTTGCAGTTATGTACGATGCAGTCCTCAAAGACGGCTGGGACGGAGAATGGTTTGTGAGAGCCTATGATGCTTACAGCAACAAGGTCGGTTCCAAAGAATGTGAGGAAGGTCAGATTTATATTGAGCCTCAGGGCTTCTGTGTGCTTGCCGGCATCGGTGTAAAAGAAGGCTTGGCTGAGAAGGCATTGAACTCCGTAAAGGAAAAGCTTGACACAAAGTATGGCGTCATGATTTTACAGCCTGCCTACACAAAGTATCACGTCGAGCTTGGTGAAATATCTTCTTATCCGCCTGGATATAAGGAGAATGCAGGTATCTTCTGTCACAACAACCCATGGGTTTCCATTGCAGAGACAGTGATCGGACGCGGTGACAGGGCATTTGAGATCTATCAGAAGACCTGCCCGGCGTATGTGGAGGAAATCAGTGAGATTCACAGGACAGAACCTTATGTATATTCGCAGATGGTCGCAGGACGCGATGCGAAGTATCACGGCGAAGCTAAGAATAGCTGGCTCACCGGCACTGCTGCGTGGACTTTTACAAATATCTCACAGTATATCCTTGGCGTATACCCGACGCACAAGGGACTCAGCGTCGCTCCATGCGTACCGACCGGATTTGGAGATTTCAAACTGACAAGACGCTTCCGCAATGTGGTATATCATATCACTGTCAAGAATCCGAACAATGTCCAGAAGGGTGTCGCTTCCATGACAGTTGACGGCGTTTCGGTTGACGGACATGTCATTCCGTTTGAGACTGGAAAATCTGATGTGAATGTTGAGATTGTTATGGGATAGATTAATATTAATAGAAAAAAATGGAAGCCATACAGAATATCGCTTTCTGTATCGCCTCCATTTTTTATTTTGTTTCTAACCTCGGTCCGAAGCACCAGCGCTGATGTCAGTGTACATGTCAAGCAGTCCCACAGTCTCTGTGGCAGGTCTGCCGTAGCTATTACAGCATTTGTGCGATACTGACTTGGCTTCCCTGGCATTGTCATCAAAGATCACGCTCATCCGCGCAGCTCCATGCTCCAGCTCGCTGTCCAAATGCTTCAATATCTCATCGATCATTTTTGTATCATTATCCATACTGCCACCCCGTCCTTTACATCAAAGCTATTTCAGATCCAATTCGCTTGTTACAATACCAAAAGATTCAAGTTTGGCTTTCACTAATGTTAATTGATAGTCAAGTTCTTTCTCAATATCATCCGCTTTTTTAATCCGTTGTAAGTTGGAATAAGTATCAATTAAATTATTTATCATCTCTTTGTCACTTGGCATATATTCACCTGCTTTCCATGTGCTGTTGCTATGTTATACTCGTATTATAGCAAATGGACAGGAAAGTGTAAAGCCTTCCTACTGGATAAACATATTGGAGTAGCCCATCAAACTTTCGTCAACCTCACGCGCGCACTCACGTCCCTGTCTGATCGCCTTGACGACAAGCGACTGTCCTGTATGCATATCACCTGCGACAAAGATATTATCCACGCTGGTCTTGAATTTGCCCGGCTCTGTCTTTACATTGGTTCGCGCATCCAGTTCAAGCTTGAACGCGTCCGTGACATACTTCTGGCTGCCAAGAAAGCCCGCCGCGATCAATACCAATTGAGCCTCCAATACCTGCTCGCTTCCCTCGACTTCCCTCATATTCATTCTGCCAGTTTCTGGATCCTTTTCCCATGTGAGTTTTACAATCTTCACGCCGCAGAGATCACCGTTTTTGTCCTTGATAAATTCCTTGACTGTGGATTCATAAATACGGGGATCATGCCCAAACAGGGCAATCGCCTCCTCCTGACCATAATCTGTCTTGCAGATTTTAGGCCACTCCGGCCACGGATTGTTCTCTGCCCTGGTATCTGGGGCTTTGGGCATCATCTCGATCTGAGTCACTGACTTTGCGCCAAGTCGAATCGAAGTACCAACACAGTCATTTCCGGTGTCGCCGCCGCCGATAATAACTACATCTTTTCCCTTTGCAGACACATAGGCATTATCCGCAAGGTCGGAATCCAGAAGGCTCTTTGTCACACCCTTTAGAAAATCCACTGCAAAATAAATCCCTTTCGCATCTCGTCCCGGCGCGTTGATATCCCTCGGATTGGAGGCGCCGCACGCAAACACGATCCTGTCAAAACCCTCTACAAGCTTCTTAGACTTGACATCTCTGCCAATATCGGTGTTTGTGAAAAATTTGACACCTTCCTCCTCCATAATCTTAATCTTGCGGTCAATAATGTGCTTCTCGAGTTTCATATTCGGAATCCCGTACATCAGCAGACCGCCGAGACGGTCACTCCGCTCAAATACAGTGACATTGTGTCCTCTCTTGTTCAGCTGGTCTGCCACAGCAAGCCCGGAAGGACCGCTCCCGACCACAGCGACTGTCTTGTTGGTGCGCACCTTGGGCGGTTTCGCGCCCGCAAGCCCTGTCTTGTACGCATTCTCAATAATGGCATACTCGTTTTCCTTTGTCGCCACCGCATCACCGTTCAGTCCACAGGTACAAGCGTTCTCGCAAAGTGCAGGACACACTCTGGAGGTGAACTCTGGAAAGTTATTCGTCTTTTTCAGTCTGTTGTAGGCGTGCTCCCAGTTTCCTGTGTACACAAGGTCATTCCACTCCGGCACCAGATTGTGCAGCGGACAGCCTGATGTCATCCCGGCGATCGTCATTCCGGACTGGCAGAACGGCACGCCACACTCCATACATCTCGCCCCCTGCTTCTGCTGCTGCTCCATAGGAAGATGCTCATGGAATTCATTAAAATGCTTTACTCTCTCCTCCGGCGCTTCTGCCGTGGAAGTTTTTCTCTCATAATCTAAAAATCCTGTTGGTTTTCCCATCTCAAACTATCCCCCTATTTGTGTGTATTGGCGTAAAAAGCCTCAATCTGTGCCTGTTCTGCGCTAAGTCCTTTTTCTTCCATCTGCACGATGGTCTTCAGCATTCGATCATAATCGTAAGGTATGATCTTCTTGAATTTCGGCAGATATTCGCCAAAGTTATCCAAGATTTTCCTGCCTTTCTTGGAATTGGTGCATGTCACATGCTCCTGAATCATCTCTTTCAGCTCAATCACGTCATATTTATTGGTAATCTCACTCATGGAGATCATTTCCTTGTTGACTCTCATATAAAGGTCATTTTCCTCGTCAAGAACATATGCAATACCGCCGCTCATGCCGGCCGCAAAATTTTTGCCTGTACCGCCGAGCACAACGACGCGCCCGCCGGTCATGTACTCACATCCGTGATCTCCCACACCCTCAACAACTGCCACTGCGCCTGAATTTCTGACGCAGAAACGCTCACCGGCAACACCGTTGATAAATGCCTTGCCGCTTGTCGCGCCGTATAATGCCACATTTCCGACAATGATATTCTCGTCCTGCCTGAAACTGCTTCCCTTCGGCGGATATACGATCAGCTTTCCGCCGGATAAGCCCTTGCCGAAATAGTCGTTTGAGTCACCTGCCAGCTCCAGCGTGAGACCATTTGGTATAAAGGCACCGAAGCTCTGTCCGCCTGCGCCGTTGCAGAGCACGCGGAAAGTATCTTCCTCCAATGTGTTATAATACCGCTTCGTGATCTCGGAACCAAATATCGTACCAAACGAACGGTCTGTGTTGGTGACATCCACCTCGATACTTTTCTTCTTGCCAGCTTCCAGCGCACCGCCAAGCTGCTTTAACAACACTTTTTCGTCTAATGTCTTTTCCAGCTCAAAATCATATACCTGCTTCGGATCAAATACCACTTTTTCCTTCTGATATGGGTTATTCAATATCAGGCTCAGGTCAAGTTTCACTGTTCCTTCTGGCAGCTTTTCCTTCATCTTCAACAGGTCTGTGCGTCCAACCAGATCGTCAACGGTCCGAACACCGAGCTTTGCCATATACTCACGGAGTTCCTGCGCGATAAACCGCATAAAGTTCATGACGTATTCCGGCTTGCCCTTAAAGCGTTTTCTGAGCTCTGGATTCTGTGTCGCAACACCTACAGGACATGTGTCAAGATTGCATACACGCATCATCACACACCCCATCGTCACAAGCGGAGCCGTCGCAAAGCCAAACTCCTCTGCGCCGAGAATTGCCGCAATGGCAACATCGCGTCCTGTCATCAGCTTGCCGTCCGTCTCGATGCGGACTTTATTTCTCAGTCCATTCTGGATCAAGGTCTGGTGAGTCTCCGCAAGTCCAAGCTCCCATGGGAGTCCGGCATTATGAATAGAGCTCTTTGGCGCAGCACCTGTACCGCCGTCATAACCAGAAATCAATACAACCTGTGCTCCTGCTTTCGCAACACCTGCTGCAACTGTACCGACACCTGCCTCTGAGACAAGCTTGACGCTGATCCGCGCGTCTTTATTTGAATTTTTCAGGTCATAGATTAATTGTGCCAAATCTTCTATCGAATAGATATCATGATGAGGCGGCGGTGAGATCAGACCAACGCCAGGTGTGGAATGTCTTGTTTTTGCCACCCACGGATATACCTTTCCAGCAGGAAGATGTCCGCCCTCACCGGGCTTTGCGCCCTGTGCCATCTTGATCTGAATCTCCTGTGCGCTCACCAGATATTTGCTGGTGACACCAAAACGTCCGCTTGCCACCTGCTTGATTGCCGAGCAGCGGTTGAGTCCGTCAGCCCCAACTACCATGCGGTCCAAGTCCTCACCGCCCTCGCCGGAATTTGACTTTCCGTGAAGCTGATTCATGGCAATCGCAAGCGTTTCATGCGCTTCCTTTGAAATCGAACCGTAGGACATCGCGCCGGTCTTAAAGCGGGTGACAATGCTATCCACGCTCTCGACCTCATCGATTGGGATACTCTTCTTCGGATAGTTGAAATCCATCAGTCCTCTGATATTGCGGACGCTGTTCTCATCGTTGATCATATCGGAGTACTGCTTAAACATCTCATAGTCCCCCCTCTGGGTGGACTGCTGCAGCATATGAATCGTAGCCGGATTGTACAAGTGCTCCTCCGCGCCTCCCCTTGATTTGTGCTGTCCGGGGCTGTCTAATGTCAGGTCTGTTGCAAGTCCGAGCGGATCAAATGCAAGGGAATGTAAGTCGTCCACTTCCTTTGCGATATCCTGTAATGTAATACCTCCCACCCGGCAGACTGTATTCGTAAAATACTTATTTACCACATCAGCGTCAATACCGATTGCCTCAAAGATCTGAGAACCCTGATAGGACTGGATTGTCGAAATGCCCATTTTTGACGCAATCTTCACAATGCCATGGAGGATCGCATCATTGTAATCGTCCACTGCCGCATGATAATCCTTATCCAGCATGCCGTTGTCAATCAATTCCTTGATAGACTCCTGCGCCAGATATGGATTCACCGCGCAGGCACCATAGCCGATCAAAGCGGCAAAGTCATGCACTTCCCTCGGCTCTGCCGATTCGATGATCAGGGCAACGCTTGTTCTCTTCTTTGTGCGGATCAAATGTTTCTGCATTGCGGACACTGCGAGCAGCGAAGGGATTGCTACATGGTTCTCATCCACACCGCGATCTGACAGGATAATAATATTGACACCCCCGCGATATGCACGGTCTGCCTCCACATACAGACGGTCGATCGCGCGCTCGAGACTGGTATTTTTATAATAAATAATCGGAATAACCTCAACCTTGAAGCCCTCTCGCTTCATATTCTTGATTTTTAACAGGTCTGTTATCGTAAGAATCGGATTGTTGACCTTCAGCACATTACAGTTCTTCTCCGTGTCGTGCAGGAGGTTTCCATCTTTTCCAATATATACTGTCGTCGATGTGACAACCTCCTCGCGAATCGCATCAATCGGCGGGTTTGTCACCTGGGCAAACTGTTGTTTGAAATAGTGGGACAGCTGATGATGCGTCTTTGACAATACTGGAATCGGCGTGTCAACACCCATCGCGCCGATACTCTCACCTCCATTTTTTGCCATCGGCAGAATGCTGGTCTGAAGCTCATCATAAGTGTAGCCAAACGCTTTCTGCATGCGCTGCCGCTCCTCATCGGAAAACTCAGGAACTCTCACATTGGGTATCTTTAATTCTTTCAATGTGACGAGGTTCGAGTCAAGCCACTCCCCATAAGGGTGGCTCTTCGCAAACTTTTCTTTCAGCGTATCATCATCAACCACCTCACCTTTTACTGTATCCACCAGAAGCATTTTTCCCGGGCGAAGTCTGTCTTTTCTCACGATCTTTGACGCGTCAATCGGAAGCACGCCTACCTCTGACGACAAGATCAGCTGATCATCGGAAGTGATGTAATAGCGCGACGGTCTGAGACCATTTCTATCAAGAACTGCACCCATGATATCTCCGTCCGAAAACAGAATGGACGCCGGACCATCCCACGGCTCCATCATCGTCGCATAGTATTGATAAAAGTCTTTCTTGGACTGTGACATCGTCTTATTATTCGCCCATGGTTCTGGTATCGTGATCATGACCGCAAGCGGAAGCTCCATACCGCTCATCACCAGGAATTCCAGTGTGTTGTCGAGCATGGCAGAGTCAGAACCCTGCGCGTTGACAACCGGAAGCACCTTATGGAACTCATGGCTTAAGAACTCAGATTCCATATTTTCCTCGCGTGCCAGCATCTTGTCAACATTGCCGCGGATTGTGTTGATCTCGCCGTTATGTACGATAAAGCGGTTCGGGTGCGCCCTCTCCCAGCTTGGGTTCGTATTTGTTGAGAAACGGGAATGCACAATCGCGATCGCCGATACATAGTCCTCACTCTGCAGATCCTTAAAAAATGTCCGAAGCTGCGTGACGAGAAACATTCCCTTGTACACGATGGTTCTGCTGCTGAGAGACACCACATAAGTATTGTCAGAGCTCTGCTCAAAGACACGCCTTGCAATATAGAGCTTTCTGTCAAAGGCAAGACCTTTCTCCACATTTGATGGTTTCTTTACAAATGCCTGCATAATACAGGGCATACACTCCACTGCCTTATGTCCGAGAACCGCCGGCACACAAGGAACTTCGCGCCATCCCAGGAACTCAAGCCCTTCTTTCTCCACAATGATCTCAAACATCTTCTTTGCCTGATTTCTCTTGAGTTCATCCTGCGGGAAGAAAAACATGCCCACACCGTACTCCCGCTCGCCGCCGAGCTCGATTCCCAGCGGTTTTGCAGCCTTTACAAAAAAGTCATGACAGATCTGAACTAAAATTCCAACACCATCACCAGTCTTGCCTTCCGCGTCCTTGCCGGCTCTGTGTTCCAGATTCTCTACAATTCTTAAGGCATTTTCCACGGTCTCGCGGGTCTTTGTGCCCTTGATGTTAACAACCGCACCGATCCCACAGTTGTCATGTTCAAATTCGACTCTGTGAAGCGGTGCTTCAGGGACATTCATTTTTGCATCAAACATCTTTCTTCTCTCCTTATCCTTTTTCAATCGGGCAGGACAATCGCTCCTTTCCTACTCGCTGCACGGGTGCTCCTTATGCCCCCCTGTACAACCGAGTAGGGGAATGCCCTTCTCCACTACTCGCGCGCCGGACACCCGTCAGCTTTAGCTGACATGTTTCCCTCGGGTGTCCGTGCGCATAAAAAGCAACCAAAAAACAGCTGTTAACCGCCTTTGGTTGCTCTAAATTTCAATATTTTTTGTGCTTTTCACATTATATGAAATTTTTCCTGATTTGTAAAGCCCTTATCCTCATTTTTTCAAAAAAAGTTTTCTATATTGTATTCTTGTGTGCGTTTTGGTGCACTCATAGGTGGCTTCCGCACCAGGGTACTTTTCTCTGAAATCCTCAATATATTTTTGAAATCCAATCTGTGAACTGTTGTCAATTTTATTTCGGGATAGTATACTAAATATATAAGCCATACAGAGAGGAGCATCCGACAGCTTATGGCTTTCATAACAACTACAAAATATTAAGGAGTGATTGATATGCATGTATTTCAACCTATTCCAGTTGATACCATGGAGTTTAATCCATTTGAGTCGATCGGAAAAGACTGGGCACTTGTGTCTGCCGGCTCCAGACAGAAGGCAAATACCATGACCGTCAGCTGGGGCGGCGTCGGCGTACTCTGGGGCAAAAATGTCGCCTTTATCTTTGTGCGCGACTCGAGATACACCAAAGAATTTATTGATGCCGGAGACTTTTTCTCAATTTCTTTTATGGGAAAAGAATACAAAGAAGCACTCAGCTACTGTGGTTCCCACTCCGGACGCGACTCAGACAAGGTTGCCAAAGCTGGTCTTACCTGGAATTACAAGCACTCGATTCCATTCATTGATGAAGGCAGCTTTATCTTCTTATGTCAAAAGCTGTCCGCTGTAAAATTGACAGAAGATTCTTTCATCTCCCCGGAGATCTCTAAATGGTACAAAGACGGTGACATGCACACAATGTACATAGGGGAAATCCTTGAACTGATGGCCAGATAAAAAAGTAGGCTTCGCCTATTCAACTCCCCTGCCCCTCAATCTTGAGGGGT
>CAMWLV010000077.1 GCA_947175175.1 uncultured Lachnospiraceae bacterium | reverse complement strand
AATTGAATTGTAGTGCACCATAAAGTTTCTCTAAGAAATTAATATTTTCTAAACAAAGAACCGACAAACTGTGATTTTCTACAAGTTCATCGGCTCTGCGTTTTGCGTCTGGCTCTTTAATGACCACTTATATGTAACGCATCAAACATCATTTCATAATTCGTCTAATCTCTGAAATATCATCAAAATCAACTTCAGAAATACAGATTCCAATTTCAGGCATTGCATGAACAACCATTCCATCTCCAATATAGATTGCCACATGAGCAGGCGTCTCATAAAAGATTAAATCTCCGGGTTTCGCATTTTCTAAAGCTTCTACTTTAGTCCCTAACGCACGTTGTCCACCCGAATTGTGTGGAAGAATAATCTCAAAATGCTCATATACACTCTTTGTAAAACCGGAGCTGTCTGTACCTTCCATCAGACTGTCATCACCCCATGTATATGGATTGCCGACAAACTGTAAGGCATACTCTGCAACTTCTGCTCCCTTTTTATTATCCTCTGTAATTTCTACTTCAAAAGCTCCCTCTAATTCTATATTCAGTTTTTCTACTAAAATATCAGACTCAACCTTCAGACTTGCCATGTATTCCGCAGCCTTTTCAGGGTTTGCTTTTGAAATATCCACAGGCAAGTCAAACAAAGCATTCAGACCTTCATATTTCTCATTTCTGCTGATTTTTCCTGTCAGTTTATCATAGCAATAAGCTTCTGTATTGTAGAACATTCCTTCTGAAACACAAAGATACAAGTCATGGTCCGCAAATATCTCCACATTGTCACATTCTAATAGTCTATACAAAATTCCATCTTGCACCATGTCTGTATAATTACCAGACATGCCAGCTATATTATAGAAAACCGGATTATAATCACCAATAAGTGGCGAAGCAAAAAATTCTAATTTCCCATAGCCATCTTCTGAAGTATCCGGTACTGATACGCCATTCGTATTTTCAATGGCAACAACTGCATATGTTCTGTCTTCAACTATAGATCCATTTTTATAATGCGAATATTCTGACAACATCTCTCCAGAAACAATACTCAACAATGTGACGCTATAATCTCCATAGCTCTGAGTTTCATTAATGATTAACGCCTGCTCACTCAAGAATACCTCTGACAACTTAATATCCTGTATATTCTCAGCAACATCAGAAGATGACAAATACTTCCATGCTGCATATACTGTCGCAGAACTCATGCACAACACTAATGTAGCAATAATTATTGCTACTGATAATCTTCTTTTCTTTCTATACGCCATTGTTCTTTGCTCCTCTACCCTATTTAATATTTTCTGATTCAGACAAAATTTTGCTTCCTCACTCGGAGTAAGGGCATGTCTTAATGCATCATCAAACTTTTTATCCATTGAAAACATCCTCCAATTCTTTTTTTAAAATTTTTCGAGCTCGATATAATCTGCTAAGCACGGTTCCTATGGGTATTTTCATCGTTTCAGCAATCTGTGCTGTCTGCAAGTCTTCCATATAGAATAGAAGTACCACAATCTTTAATTTTTCCGGCAGCCTATTTACTGCCATTCGTATAGACTCATCTTTCTCTTTTATGGTAATGCCATCCTCCAAAGACAGTTCTGCGGATTCACCCATATCTATATATCGCACATCTGCAATTCGTTTCCTCCATGCAAATTTTCTCTTTTTGTTCTTCCATATGCGTAGCGCAATTGAAAGCAAATAACTTTTCGGATTATTACTATATTCTATCTTTTCTTTTAATTCTATAACCCTCAGAAAAGTGTCCTGATATAAGTCATCAGCTTCCAGTGGATTATTTGTAAGATGCTTGCAAAATGAGTAGATATCCTTACCATAATCACTTATGCACGTTTCAAGCTCTTGTTTGGTCATTTAGTTCTCTCCCTCTAAAACGTCTTATCAAGATGGCAACTCTTTTGCCCTTCACTTATACATTGTAATAACTTTCAAGTTTATTCAAATCTTATTCGATTTTTACAAAAAATATTTAACTAAACCCATTTTATTTTTATCTTGAACATTTGTGTTCCTTTTCCATCACGAAAATCTTTGTATCTATTTTTCTGTAAATCAAAATAAAAAATCGCATCTAATATATTGACTAGATTACGATTTCCTTATAATATAACATATGTATTCAATTTTCTTCAGAAGCCAGAAACAAAGCAACAAAGTAAATATCTACTCCCACAAAAATGCATTCCCCCATGCAGCATCGAATGTCAACGCAATCTTTGGTTCCTCAGTCTGCACACAGTAGATTGGCAACTCCTTTCCTTTCGCACCAGAACTTGTGGGAAGAATTGATCCCGCCTCCCTGTATCGCACTCCCAAGAGCCCTGCAAGTACCAAAACTGTCACTGCCAGCGCTGTTGTCTTTTTTGAAACATTTACTTTCTGCAAATATGCACTGATATCACGCATATATTGTATCAGCACACCACTTGTCTGTGAATCATTGTCTCCGTTGCTTCTGCCAAGCATAAACTGTCCTCTTGAATCCTTTTTATAAAATATATTATTTGGGCTTCTATTATATGACAATTATCGCTCAACGGCATTGCAGCCGGAATCATACCTCCTGAATACTCCAGCTTCCCCTGTTTTCCACATGAACAGAAAATCTAGTGCCATCTGTCAGGTAGACATTCAATATATCATTATTGTCCTCCGTGACAATATCCTGTATCGGAAGCCCGTTTGTATCATTCAAAATATCAAATAACCGATCCTTAAATTCATTCTTCTCCATTGAATATTCATCCTTTGTACTTCCACTGTAACTATTCTGTATCTCTATTTATAAGACACAACAGCCTTATACCTAACGATATGGTGAGTGACTTTATAGTGAATTGCTATACTTTCATTCATTATATATAATTATGTATGAAAAGTAAAGGAGATTTTCATATGAGACATACAAATGATAATTATGGTAATTTATATCTGCGAATCAATGACATTCTAAAAGCCAAAGGCATCAGCAAAAATCAAATCTGTAAAGATCTGGATATTCCGCGCTCTAATTTCAACAGGTACTGCCGTGATGATTTTCAGAGGATCGATGCCGTGCTCATCTGTAAACTGTGCTGGTATCTCAATGTTGAGGCAGGAGAATTGATCAAATACAAGCATTCTGACGAAATCAAATAGGAAATGATCTAAAGGGAACTGTCAAATCTGCGTATTTCCTCTGATACCCTGCAATAATCCTCTGCATTGTCAATCTCATCAATGTAGTGCGGCTTATATGACATCCCAGTGATGCCCATGTCAGATGTGACCTCATTCAGCGCTTCTTCTGCGTATACCTGGTTTTTTCCCGACTCCACAAACAGGACAACCCTATCCCGCCAAATCCGGACAGCATCAGCATCGAGTTTGTACAGCGGCTGAAAGGCAAAACAGTCTGCACCAAATATCCGCACGGACACTTTTTTCAGCATTCCATCGCAAAACTGTGCCTTAAAATCTTTTCGCGGCAGGATTTTGTCTTCATGATAAAGACATAGTGACTTTGCCGGATCAGACAGCATTTGCCGCACCAGACTTTCATTAAATACAAGGTCTCCATGCAAAAGCAGAAGCCGCGTATCCAGATAGGCTCTCGCAAGATACATCGAAACAATATAATTTGTCGTCCGATACTGCGGATTGGGCACAAAAACAAAACGCAGCCTGGGATTGTGGCTCTGGCATACTGCTGCCGCTGCTACAATCTGGTCTGCATATGGTCCTGTCGTGACAACAAATTCCTCGACACCGCATGCACTCAGGATCCTGACTTGACGGGCAAAAATTGTCTCTGTATTATAAAGCTCTGCCATGCACTTGGGCTGCAGCCGGGTAAGTCCGCCCATACGGCTTCCCATGCCTGAATTAAATATGACTGCCCGCATCACGGTCTCCTCCTATCATCCTGCACAACAGCTTTTTATTAAGACGCAGAAACAATTTAATATTTTCCCAGAGTGTCACTTGATCCATATATCCCTGCGTTATTCGCACATTCCTATCAGAAAAATACCGCTCTGTATACAGATAGGGCATAAGCAGTGCATCAAACTCGCGAATATTATACCGGTAATACGGTTTTGTCAGGCGGACTGTGCCGCTCAGCTCCAAAACCTTCCCCACAAAGGACATGCAATTGTACGCACCTTCCATCCTAAAACCATGCAAAAAGGGCATCGTAACCATGGAATACAGATGAAACAGATAATGCTCCTGCTGCCGTTCCACATATCTAAGGAAATGATAAACTTTTCTTTTCCCACGCAAGTCCACAGGTAGCCTGAAAATTTTCAGCTTTACCCTGTCATGTGTGCCAAAGCAGTAACAATCGCGCGTCTCATGCATAAATCCCGCATCAAACGGCGCATAGTGCCGCTTTCTTGAGAACGTGATGAAATCCTCAAAGCTGTCGTCCTTACAGACCGTAATATGCGAATACTCGTATCCTCCAGACAACACCCTTGCAGCCTTTCCAAGTCCCGTATGCGCTTTTACAAGCACAATATAAATATAGTCATTTCTTATCATATTGATTCAACCTCTGAAACAATTGTATCTGCAGCTGTATCATCTCATAATACATCAACAGCCCGCCAACCAGAACGACGATATCTGCCGGATTACATACAAATCCACAAAACACAATCGCCCAGTCACCCTGATAAACGATACCTATGATACAGACCACGGCAAAAAATAAGTGCGTCTCGATCGGACCGAGGCGTGGAAACAGAAACTCATCCAAATGCAGGATATAGTTCATGGCAGTAAACATCAGCAGTGCGTATACCGGCACCATAAAAATCGCAACCTGAAAATGAATCACTCCTGCAAAAGCGAGCGCGATGATCAGATATGTAATATGCAGAATATCTGTCAGTAAGTCAAAATATCCCCCTGCCTTGGAACTCCTGTTCCTCGTCCTTGCTACATATCCGTCCAGATCGTCACAGATCAGATGACACGCAAGTCCACAGATTGTCCCTGCGAGGAACCATCGGTTCCATCCTGACAGCGCAGCACAGATAATTCCCACAAGTCCTCCCAGCGCACCTAAAAGCGTGATCTGATTGGGCGTCACATGCTCTGGAATCCGCTCTCCGATTGTCCTGTACAGAAATTTCTGCACCCCTGTTTCCAGCCTGCTTGGTATAATCTTCTTCATAACATCCCCCTATTGAAATCACATCATAACTATGCATCATCATTGCGCCGTTTTCGCCGAAACATATTTGCCACAAAAGACCTGATATAATCCCCATAGTCAATAAAGTCATACACCCCCTCTTTCTTTGCTTTGAGGAAGAGCCGTATGAGCAGCATATAATAATGAAAGTAAAAGCTTTTCACACTCATATACTCTGGCTGGGCAACAAGGTGAAGATAGTCAAAATGAGAGGGATTGTCTGTAATGATCCTGTCACGGTACTGCTCATAGGTCGGCGTGCACAACTCCGGGGTAAAGATGGAAAGTGCCACATGTCTCAGCTGATGCTCCTCAATCCATCGGTAAAGCGCCTTGAAATCCTTCGCCCGAAAGCCAAGATCTATGATAAACATTCCCATGATATGGATTCCCAGTTCATTACAGATCAAAACGCTTTGTATGTTGTTATTCACATCAGAACGCTTCCCATAACGCTGCAGATAGGAATCCTCAATCGCCTCAAGTCCCACCAGCACATAGTAAAGTCCGATCTTCTTGAGCTTTTTCATCATATCAGGATTTTGGGCAATGTAATCTGCCCTTCCATAACAGATGTATTTTTTACGTATTTTACGTTTCCTGATTCTTTCCACAAACCGGTTCAGCCTGTCTGTATCATACAGGAAATCATCGTCTACAATATAGATGTTCTCCGCTTTAATCTGCGCGATCTCATCCACCACGTCGTCGATATCGCGGCAGCTCAACTGCCCCATATTCATCCTGTTTCTGTGGCAGAACACACATCTGTATGGGCAGCCATACGCAGTTCGAACCCACGCGGCATGACCAAGCTCCAGATACTGATACCGGTGCGGAAAGGAGTCAAAATAACTTCTGTCCGGTCGTGGCAGGCGCCTGATGTCAAATGGTTCCCCTGCCTGATTATGCCATGTCCCCTCTTTGTGGTAACAAACTCCTGCCAGCCGTGCTAACGCCTCCTGCTTATGATACACTGCATACTCCACTATATCCAAAATTTTGTAGATGTCAAAAGTAGTGAGAATAAAATCCACGCAGGGACAGTACATCCGCTCATAACAAAGCTGCGCGTGCAGCCCTCCAATGATTGTCACAGCTCCATATTCCTTCGCATATTCGCAGTATTCCAGCATGAAATTTTCCTGCCTTGCCCTGCCACATATGTACACTACATCTGGCTCTGTTTCCTGAATTGCGGGACCCACGCCAAAGGTCTCAACCTGTGCATCATACAATATGACTTCATGTCCCTCCTCTTTCAGCATGGCAGATATGTACTCAAGCTCTAGGCATTCATTTTCGATGACACCCACAAAATTATACCGTGTTCTTGATATTTCAGGGTGTATCAGCAAAAAGGTAAGTTTACGCTGCCCCATCAGATTTGTCCTCCATTGTCAGCTCATTGTATGCTACCCTACCCACCAAAGTCCAAGGCAGTTCGTCAATCACTTTTTCGATGTACTGCGGATACTCAAAATGCGCCCTATCCCCTCGTAAAAGGCATACCATGGTGTCTTAATCTGATCCGTCTGCATGTGTTTCCTCCGGTATATCCATTTCCTGCACCAAAAGCTCTTTGACCGTATTGTAAAGCAGCGTATTTGCCTCCTCCACTGTAAGCGCCGTTACGTCAAGCGGCTCCCCGAACTTGATCTGAAGATTCCTGCTCCGAAACCGGTAATCCCCCGTAATCGCATATGGTATGATTCTGCTCTGCGTCCTTTTTGCCATCACAACCGCCCCATATTTGAAAGGCAGCAGGATCTGGTCTGTGTAGTTTCGCTTTGCCTCTGGCGATACGTTGATGATGCAGTCATTTTTCAGATACTCCACTGATTTGTCAAGTGCTGCCGGATTATGCGCTGCATGAAGATCTACCGGAATCGTTCCAACGCCGCGAAACAGCCAGCCGAAAGCACCGTCGTGGAGATCTTTCTTGGCAAGTGTATGTACTGTTCTGTTTGTACAGCAGTCCACAAGAATTGGATCCAGTGCATGTTTGTGATTGCCCGCCAAAACTGCCCTTCCCTCTTTCGGTATCAGGGATTTGTTCACGATCCTGGGACGATATACTGCCATAAACAAGGCATAAAAAATTGTTCTGATTACCTTATATAATAAAGGATTTTTCTGACGGTTTGTCATTTTTGCCGCGTCCTTTCTGACTAAAACGATTTTATGCACACGACCACATAAGGAATTTTGCCGCTTTGCGGCATGCGGCCGGCGCAGGTAAACGCAAATTATATTTGCGTTTACTATACAAATACAGTATACACGATTTTCCCTTTGAGCACAATTCATAAATGGAAATCTGTATTTTTATCTGATTTGTTATAAACTATGCATAAAATTGGTGCAAAAACAATTAGATTGTGAATTGCCAGTCAAAAGGGATTCGTGTATAATAGTATCAACATATTTCCAATGATAAATTATGAAAAAGGAACATACACCAATGAACAACAAACTCGTAAAAGCCATAAATTGTATCATCTATTCGTGCATTCTATTCATAGCCTCCAACTTTTTTGTCATAAAGGGCAAGACAAGCCTGTACTGGATTTTCCTCCTTCTATATGCTGCAGTAAATATCTTTCCCACGTTTGTCCTTCCCCGCACCAAACGCCTCAAAACCTGCGCAAAGGGAAACGCCCTGCTCACGGAATTTCTAGGATCTGCTGCCCTGTCCGTCATTTTATTTGTCCTGAGCTTTACCGATCTGCTTTCTGTCGAAAATATGTTTCAGAATCCTAAACTATGGATTGTCAATACACTCCTTGCCATTATGTTGGAGTCAGTTGTGTTCTGGAATGGCATGCTCCGCGTCTTCTTCTCCTCAGAACAGCTTGGCATCAAGACACGCGTGACCGCTGTTGTCTGTGGAATGATACCAGTCGTCCATCTTTTCGTCCTCGGAAAAATGATCCGGATTGTATCCGATGAGATCACGCTGGAAAACCAAAAGATCATCACCGACGAGCAGCGCCGCGCACAGCAAATCTGCGCCACAAAATATCCCATTCTCATGGTGCATGGCGTTTTCTTCCGTGACTTTCGCTACTTCAACTACTGGGGACGTATTCCCAGTGCGCTTGAGACAAACGGTGCCAAGGTATTTTACGGAGAACACCAGTCCGCGGCTTCTGTCGAGACCAGCGGACATGAGATCGCAGAGCGAATCCTGAAGATCACTGCAGAGACTGGCTGTGACAAGGTGAATATCATCGCCCACTCCAAAGGTGGCCTGGACTGCAGATATGCGCTGAACCTCCCAGGCATCGCAGAACATGTCGCCACTCTCACAACCGTCAGCACCCCACATGAGGGCTGTGAGTTTGCGGACTATCTGCTCACAAAGATTCCACAGGCGGAACAGAATGCTGTGGCGAAGACCTACAATGCAGCGCTGTTAAAGCTCGGAGATCCCAATCCCGACTTCCTGGCAGCAGTTCACAATCTCACTGCCTCCTTCTGTAAGGATTTCAATGAAAGGTACCCTAATGTCCCCGGCATTCTGTATCAAAGTGTCGGTTCCAAACTCAACAAAGCAGGCAGCGGGCGTTTTCCACTGAACTTTACCTATCACCTTGCCAAATACTTTGACGGGGCAAACGACGGTCTTGTAAGCGAAAAATCCTTTCCCTGGGGAAAAACGTTCCAAATGCTCACCGTAAACGGAAACCGCGGCATCTCACACGGCGATATGATTGACTTAAACCGCGAGAATATTCCGGAGTTTGATGTGAGGGAATTCTATGTACAGCTCGTGGCAAAACTAAAACAGAGTGGATATTAATATTCCCACTCTGTTTTTATGCACAGGGGCATCCCCCCTATTTGGTCGTCAGTCTCTCGAGCACCTCAAAATAGTCCTCGAATGTCTTCCTGCAGCACATCGGATCTGCAATCTCAATTCCTTCTACCCGCAGCCCAACCAGCGCAAATGCCATCGCCATGCGGTGGTCCTCATAAGTCTGCACAACTGCTGGTTTTGGTATGCCAGGGTGTATTGTGATGGCATCTGACTTCTCCTCACAAGAAACACCAAGTCTTACGAGCTCTGTCACGATCGCATGGATTCGGTCAGACTCCTGCAGCCTGATATGACCTATATTTTCGATACGGACATCTCCGTCCGCAAAAGGCGCAAGCGCCGCAAGTGTCATGGTCTGGTCAGAGAAATCCTTCATGTCCACCGTGACACCTTTTAATCTGCCGTCAGCAGCACCCTGCAACTCGATACCTTCGGGAGTATCACTGACCATACAGCCCATCTGAACCAACAGCCCTAAAAATTTCAAGTCACCCTGCATACACTCCCTTGTGACATGCCTGACCACAACCCTTCCGCCTGTGAGCGCCGCCGCTGCATAGAAATAGCATGCCGCGGAAACGTCTGGCTCGATCTGATAGCAGCCAGACCGATATGCGATCCCACTTTGCATTGTATAGTTTATACCGTCAAAATCAACTGCTGCACCAAGCTGCTCCATCATCTTGCGCGTAATCCGTATATATGCGCCATCCTTGCGCTCGCTTGTGACCTCAATGCGCAGTCCCTGCTTCACCATCGGCGAAATCAGCATCAATGCACTCAAAAACTGTGTGCTCTCACTGATATCCAGCTTTACCTGACACATCTTGTGCGCGGGCAGTCTGCCGCCGATTCCCCTGATACGCACGGGCAGAAAGCCCTGCCTCTCGAGACAGGTGATTTTGGCCCCCATACTTTCCAACACTTCAAAAAGCGGCTTCATGGGACGCTTTTTCATCTGTTCAGAGGCATTCACCACAAAAGTTCCCTCTGCCATCGCAAGCATTGCTGTCAGAAATCTCGCGGCAGTTCCCGCACTCCCAACATAGATCTCTCCCTCCATGACGGGGATTCTTCCGTTTAATCCCTCCACTGTAACGATTTTTGCAGCCTCGTCAATCCCTACCTGAAAACCGAGCGACTGTAAAGAACCAAGAAAATTTCTCGAATCATCGCTAAACAGCACTCCTTTCAGCGTCGTCGTGCCATCCGCCAGCGCAGCCATCAGAAGTGCCCTGTTGGTCATGCTCTTAGAGCCCGGCACCTCGACTACCCAGTCAATTGGTGCTGTGAGCTTGTGTACTTTATATATATTATCTTTCATTTTTATTGTCCTTTCTATTTATGAACTGAGTGTATCACACTGTCAGACATTTCACAACACCCACGACAGCAAAATTCTATTGTACTACAAACAGTTCATGCAATGCCCTCGTGGCAGCTACATACAAGAGCTTTGCAAGCTTTGGATTGTCCTTATAACCCCGCAGATCCGGCTTCCACAAAAGAACACAGTCAAACTCAAGTCCCTTCGTCTCCGGCACTGTGAGCACCATCACACCTTTGCTGAAACCGCTTTTGTCCGAGTCCGTAAGTTGTATCTGACGGCTGAGGCGCTTGATGACACCCTCTTTCTCCTCGTCCGAAAAGCAGATCACCGCCATGGTCTCATAACCTTTCTGCCGCATGTCTGTTATGATATCCACCGACATGCCGGCCGCTTCCTCCATCGAAATACTCTCGACAAAATGCACTGGCTCGCCGTGTCTGATCACTGGTTCTATTTTATAAGCCCCCTTTGATGCACTGCTCAGTATCTTTCCTGCAAAGTCTGATATCTCAATCGTATTCCGGTAACTCTTTGCCAGCACGCGGAAACTGTCAGCAGCACTGCCAAAAATCTTCTGCCGCATATCATGCCACTCATTCATGCCACACTCATAATTGACATTCTGCGACACATCACCCATGATGGTAAAGAAACACTCCGGCAGCACTGTCCGCAGCGCATAGTACACAATCGGTCCAAAATCCTGTGCCTCGTCGATAAAAATCTGACCAAACTCCTCATCTGGCTTTCTCTGCAAAGTTCTGTAATAAATGATCAGCATTGCCGCAATATCATACACATCAAACACACCGCGCGACACCTGCTCGGCAACAGGCGCCATATCGATATAATATGTCTTTCCGTACACTTCCAGAAACTGCAGGTACAGACTCACCACACTGCCTTTGTAACAGTGTTTTGAGAAATAATTCTTGTACTGTACGAGCTTCTTCTTGTAGATGCCGACCTCCTCACGATCCTGACACTGCAGTTTGATGCGATTCCGCAGCCGTTCATCGAGTGTCACCAGAAGTCGGTTGATGGAAAAGCTGGGATTTCCGTTAATGAAATTGTCATTGTTTTTCTGGGACAGGAGCATGCCAATGTCCTCATCACACACGACACAGTTTCCAAGGATATGGTCGCGAAGCCGCTGGAGATGCTGTTCCAGCTCCGATACGAAAAGCATCTTGCTCTTCCACGCGAGACTAGGCAACGGCGGTACGATCTTATATTTTTTCTTCCATTCTTTTTTCAGTAAATGTGTCAGGAGCTCATCCATGCGCATATGTTTCACATCATACACGTCCAGCTCTGGAAGACCGCCTGTAATATAGTCGATCAGGATATCACTTCCTCCCACGATACAGAACTCATTGGACATAAAACGCTCTTTATAGTTGTACATGATATAGGAAATCCTGTGCATCGCCACTGTTGTCTTTCCGCTCCCTGCCACTCCCTGCACGAGGATATTGTGAAACGGGCTCTCCCGTATGATCTCATTCTGCTCTTTCTGTATCGTGGCGATGATATCACCGAGCACGGCGTCCCTGTTCTTGCTCAGATACTTCACCAGCAGTTCGTCATTTGCCGCCACATCACTGTCATAAAAGCCCAGCAGACGCCCCTCCTCAATGTCGTAAGTGCGTTTCAGATTCAAGTCTATATGGTACTCGCGCCCCTTTCCGTCACTGTTGCTGTCTGGAATACTGTAAGTGCCCTCCCCGATTTCGTTTTCATAATAAACACTGGAAATCGGTGCCCGCCAATCGACGATCTCCACATTGATCTTATCCCGCAGAACACCGTGCTTTCCAATGTAGATGGACTCAAACAGCCGTTCTTCCATATTACGGTAATCAATCCTGCCAAAAAACGGCTTGTCATATGCTGCCTGATTCTTGTTCAGCTGGTTCAGGCTGTGCTCCTCTAAACTTCGGGAAGTCATCATCTGGTCATACAGCTCGACATTGCCGCTCTGCACTGCATCAAACAAATCCTTGGTCTCCTTGTGCCTCGCTTCATACTGCTGCCTGTACTCCTCAATATTAGTAGCGATCAGTGACCTGCATTCCCTTAAATGCGCTTCCTCCTTCCGCCATTCTTTGTTTTCTGATGTTTTGTTCTCTGACATATTTTACCCATACCTTTCCAGGAACTGAAATTGTTCCTTACCTGCATCTGCGCAGGTTTATACATGTACTTCCCACATGAAACCGTCAAGAAGCGGCTTTGTATCCTGACTTGCCCATTTCTCAACATTCTCTAACAGGGTTGCATGTTGTGATTGTTATGTTACATTGATACAAATATCATTATAACTTGAAACAAAAAAATACTAGACTTATATTTTCTGATATGATATAGTGTTTTTTATTTAGCGGGAATTTATAGATTCTTTACTTTCAAAAAATCAAGATATTGGTTCGTCTCAATCGGTTTAGAGAAATAATAACCCTGTATATAATCAATCCCTAACCGCTCAAGTTCCCTGAGCTGTTCCGCTGTCTCCACTCCTTCTGCTACCACCTTTAGTCCCAGCCCCTGCATCATATCCGTTGCAGCCTGTAGTACATATCTTGCCTTTTCACTCACAAAATACGCCTGTGTCATATCCCTGTCGAACTTAACAATGTGCACTGGCATATCCACGATATAATTCAGATTGGACTGACCATTTCCGAAATCATCAAGGGAAAAGCTCACGCCGTAATTGATCAATGCCTTCATGTTATCCAGCAGTGTCTTTCGCATGACAATGGACGCCGATTCCGTGATCTCCAGATTGATAAATGCCGGATTGATTTTGTATCTGTCCATAATATCACTGTAGCATTTTGCCAGTGATTTTGCCTCGCACTGCACCACCGACAGATTGATCTCAATATACTCCACACCATACTGTTCTGGAGCATGTTCTGTGATGAACTTACACACCTTTTCGAATACACGCTCACCGAGCCTTACGATCAGACCAGTTTCCTCAGCAATCGGTATAAACATTCCGGGAGGAATCATACTTCCGTCTTCCCTTCGGATACGCACAAGCGCTTCAGCTGAGACAAACTTTTTGGTATGTGTCGAATAAATCGGCTGGAAGAACACTTCCACCCTGTCCTCCTCCATCGCCGTTACAATCGTTGCGAGCATCGCATCCCGTTCCTTCTTTTTTGCCACACTGTTTTCATCAATGACATTCACATGGCTTTCAGGATTGTCTATGATATGCGCCCTGAAATATCTGAGAAATCCCAGCATTTCATCGGCATTGTCAGCCACCCTTCCTGACGGAACCATCACATAATATGGCTGTAAGCTTACCGGAGTTATATTTTCCACTTCCTCCAGCCACTCTCTCTGAAACCGGCTATTGATCATATTATATGCGCGTTCCATCTGCTCAGTGTTGTCAAATACAAGCGAAAATTCCCTGTCGTCTGTCTTAAACTTCTTTGTCTCCGGAATCCTTCTGATCAGCTCCGTTACTTCTGACATGATGTCAGCCATATGTTCGATCCGGATGTCGCTGGAATGCGCATTGTCAAGTGAAACCAGCATACCAGCAACTTCCTCACCGCTATTATATTTATACTTTACATAGTCCGTAAAGGCCCTCGCGTTGAAAAAACCAGTCTTTCTGTCGATGTTCGCCTCCGGATTCTCGAGTTCGAAAAACAGGATAAAAATGCCCAATGCACCCGCAAATCCAACTAACAGAACCTGGCTGTTCAAAAGCTGTATCACCGCTGAAACCAGCCATATCACCATCCAGGTCCGGATCGCCCTGCTCCGTCCGGGATTCATCCCGTTTCCCTGTTTCGTTGTATAGAACAGTGTTACCAGTATGAGCGTTACTGCGCCTATATAAGTTGCGATACAGGCTGAACCGTATGTGTACACATTCCTTCCCTCACAATAGATATGGATCGGCAGCAGGAATATGACCACACCAACAGCAGCTACCGCAAACCCCATCCGCTTCACAAATCCGTTCATCTTTGTAAGACTGAAAACATCTGCACAGGCGTAGACCAACGCCGCATAGCCTGTTCCCACCAGGGATACCAGATACATTTTACATTCCGCCCTTACAAGCAGCCCCGGAAAACGATCCTGATTCACAATGAGTATCACCGACAGGATATCGAGCACAAGACATCCCATGCATGTATACAGCGCACGCCGGAACAAAGCTTCCGTATACAGTCCGACCGTGTCCTGCCTCTTATAAAAATACAATATCAGCAACAAAATAATCAATCCGCAGACCTGCATCTGAATATTCATATCACCAGTCCCTTTCACCGCTTCAATTTATGTTGCTTCTATTGTATCATTAAAATATTATAATTGCAAATTCCCTCAATTTTCGATTCCTATTTCATACGGATTACCATTTCCTCAAATTCCTGCTCTGTATCCACAAAATGATGTGGTTCATATTCACCATACGCAGATGGGCGGCTGATCGTTACCAGCTTAAACACATACTGAAACAAAAAAGCGCCTACATCAACCACTTAAAGCCAATGTAAGCCACTCTTTTTCTATCAATTCTGATTCATCTTCGCCAATTTTGCTGCCTGGTCGCTGTAGGCAAATACCTCTATCTTTCAGGCTGTCAGCGTATGCCAACATCTTCTGCACAGTTCCATCGGGCTGTACAGAAATATCCACATATATTTATTTCGCTACCTTATTCCCAATGTATCTGCAACTGCTTCTTATGCTTTGCACAATCCGACAAATATAGATTGATTAACGTCTGATATGGTATGCCTGATTCCTCACTCTGTTCCTTAAAGAACTCCACTGTATCAGTATCAATATTTATCGTAATTTGCTTTTTCATTCTTTTGGCATAAGGATTTTTTCTTGGGTTCAGATTTTCAATATCATATTCTTCTCTCATTGATTCCCCCCGCCTCCTGCATATCTATTATACGTCTTTGTTTCATTTTTGGTCGCTTTTCTCGCAGAAATGATCCTAATAATGTTATCATCACCACGATAATAATAACTAACAATGCACAAATTCTCATATATTCCTATTTCATGCGGGTTACCATTTCCTCAAATTCCTGCTCTGTATCCACAAAATGATATGGTTCGTATTCACCATACGCAGACGGGCGACTGATCGTTACCAACTGGATTTCATCGTATCCCACAGCCTGTACTAACCGCTCTTTAAAATCTGCTAAGTGTTGACCATGCATCATCTGCAAAGCCACACATCCTGTATCATTAAATTTTTTCGCTATTAGATAGCACATAATCCAACATCTCCTTAAATTCATTCTCATTTCTAATTTTAGCATTCTCATATGACTGGCGCAAGATGCAACCAATTTGATTATCATATCCCCTTTTGTAGACATACTTATGCAGCCAATTATTGAATTGTCTATCATAATATGTATTATACTGGATTTCAATTGGATAGTGAAAACTACTTAATTGAAAATATATATGCACTCCTCGATATCCATCATTCTCTGCTTTTCCACCAGACATATCTGCCACACGAATATTCTTACATGCAAGCAATTTCAGCACATCTTCATAATTATCACATAGAGTACGAAATCCTAAAATATCATTAAAAACCTTAGCTGTCTGATGATCTGGATAATATCTATCATATTTCAGCATTGCTGATTGAATGCTTTTAATACGATAATCTATTATAACATTATGAAGATATTCACAGGTATCATACCATTTATTCACTTTTATCAACTCATCAAACAACATATTTTTATCAAAATAATGCAAATTTTTCTTCAGCCGTATTCCTAGATTAGATTGATATGACAACTTCTTTAACAAAACAAGCGACAAACCATCTCTTTTTAATATGCTTTCCACTTTTTACCCTTCCTGTAAACCTGTTTTCATCAATCATTTCATTACTTGCCTGATTACAACGAACCCAACCGCGTTCTTTCCTAACATGCAATCAAGCAGGGTTCGTTTCCCCATTTCAAACACATATTACAACGATACCCATAACAAGACTTTATTCAATTTCCATATATTGATATTTCAATATCAAAGCGTTAAGTTCCACATCATCAAAAGCTTTGCCTTTGTATGTCATTTCACAAAGAACATTCAAATCATTATAAATCTCTGAAGGTAAATTCCTCTTTACCTCATAAAGCACAGAACGTATTTTCTTCTTAATCTCAGTAAGTATATGTGTAAGATATATATTATCTTCATCAGCCGAAAGCAATTCACAGTTTTTAGAATAAACCCACAGTTCTTGTGCAATCTCGCCAATGTATCTAACATATGAATCCACATTTTGCTGAGGCTACAATTTTGTATCACTATCAAAACATGCAATCATCTTTGATGTCGCATCTATTGGAAATGGTGTGGATAGTGAACCCATTGACGTCTGATCTCCTGAGATCAAAACCTGATGTATTGCTTTCAAATATTGTTTTGTAAATCTAAGTCCCTTGGGAAAAATGTCTCCTTCGTCATTACACCACATAAGAATTAAATAATCAAAAGGAAATTCAGGAATAAATGCAACACTTGCAATAAAATCCTGAGCCATCACTTCATCTGTAATATCAAACGACTTAAGAAGGATTGGATAACAATTAAATATTCCATCCTCATATATACGTATTGGAAATTCTGCATTATACTGTTTTGGAATAATCTCCAATGCAGAATTTACTCCATCAAGTTCTTTCTTGCGCACAGATAAATACCAGTTTTTCACAAGATATTTATTAAAATTTTTATCTACTCGATGCTATACATAATAATCGCAACACATATATGTTTCGATTAATTTCTGATTCTCCTGTTCACACAACTCTTTATGTTTATTTTGTAATATCCTGTCCAATGACATATTTTCAAAAAAATTCTGCATTAATGAAAGTGCTGCTATTGCAAGTTTTAAATTGCCAAGTGCTAAGTTTTGCATCCTCACATCTCTTTTAATAAGTCCTACCACTTGATTGGAAAAATTCTGTATACTGCCAAAATATTCTCTTTGAACTTTTTTAAATTGTTTTGGCAGCTCCGGCGAATACTCAAATGGTCTATGTTCTTTCGGATATGATAACACCCCGCGTGTAAATGTGTCATATTGTTGCCTTTTTTCATCGAATTCTGCACCTATGCTTCCAATTGTCCTTCCCTCCAGCAATCTATATATGCATCTACAAACTTTCTCCATTAATTCACAAATACACTTTCGGGTATTAAACCAATGTCCAAGCCATTCAACTACTGTATCAAATTCGTAATTACTCTGTATAGTAGTTAACCATAACGAATTAAAGTCTTGGCGAAACATAATCACCAAATTTCTAATCGGCATTTCTTTATGGGCATCATCAGGTATCGTATATGCGTCCAGTACATCTAAGTGAGGCATTATCGCATCTGAACGATAAACTTTAAAAACAGGCAACATCCTGCAAATTGTTTTCAAACGCGAAACACTTTCCTCATTTCCTTTTTCTATCTCACTGGACCTAAGAACATATTCAACATATATATCTTCCCTATCATCACTGACGTACAACCTATGGGACTGTGTTTTGTGTTTGAGATAAGTTAATATATGTTGAAGGTTCGACTCTACAAAGTTAAGATACCCCTCCTTATTGCCACAAAAAGATGTATACATCAATAAAGACATTGTATCAATATTGCATTTTTCTGGATTTGACCAAAGATTTTCTAAATCGATATTTTGTGACAAATTCATTGAAGAATATATATTATAAAGCCAGTCTGCTATAATTGCATATGAATCCAGATCTACAATTTCTATTGTATTCAGATTTTTTAGTTTTTCATATAATTTAAAACTTAGTAGATATACATCTGTCTGAGTTAATTC
>CAMWLV010000076.1 GCA_947175175.1 uncultured Lachnospiraceae bacterium | reverse complement strand
TTGGTTAGACCCCGGCCATCAAATCAAGCTGTCCGCTTAACTTAATGACATTGGTATATGAACTGTTACACTTTACTGATGCCAACTATATTTATCAAAAAACTGCTAAATCCTGCCTATTAGATAAGTTTTCAGCATCATAAATTTTTAATACATATTAAAGTTGGGCAGGAACAAGAAACGATAACGGCTCCTCATATTTTCTATTAAAATAATAGTCAAGCGTTCGCGTATCATGCCAATACACAATCGACCACTGCGTCTTCCACTCTCCTTCCGCTTTTGACACTTGCTCCAATGCTGTTTTTATATCCTCAGTTGCAAAAATACCATTCTTCTCCCGATGAACTCCGCAGAGCAACTCATAGCGTTCTTTTGCGCTCTCACCACCAGCTGCAGTATCACCGTTTGCAAGGTTAAAATTCGTGATGCAGTCCGTTTCCACCACGACCATCTCACCATTGACAAACTCCACACTGACAGACGCCCCCGACGCATCGGAGATGGCAAGATGATGACTGATACCGCCAGATGCGTGAATGTCATACTGCCCCAGCAAATCCACTGCCTCCTCCACAGTCGCCGCGCGGTTGAGCAGCAGGCGGATCGCTGTTGTGATCGTCAGGTCTGGTTTCTCTGTGTTAACTTCTTTCATCCCGCCTTCGTTTACTTCCAAATCAGCAACGCAGAGCCCAGCTTCATTGACTCCGTCCATTGGAACATAAAGTGCAGCTATCGCGAGCATCTTATTTATAAAATTATTCGGTACTGTTTCTGTACTGCCTGTAATATTTTTGAAGTCGCATGTGGAAATCGATGCATAACCGTTCTTTGGAACACACTTCACGATAATTGGAACAGCTCCGTCCCAGTCAAAATTGCGCCCCCAGACATGACATTTCTTGTCGTCCAGCGCGGAAATGACGCTGCATGATGGTCCCTCATTTGTCACATCCACCTGATAAAATCCCTTGGAAATACAATTCGTCAGAAATGCGCTGACCTCCCCGTCCGACAAAGCACCACCATTTCCCAAAAATTCCTCAAAATGATAATCACTGTATATCTCCATATAGTAGACATTCTCTTTCCCTGCCATGGAACGAATGGAATTTGTGATCTTCAGTTCTTCCCGAAACATCACTCCTGCACAACAGACAAAAGCAATCGCAACCAGTACCAATATGATCAATATTATCTTCCACTTTTTTATTGAATTATTTTTCAAAATAATCCTCCCTTTTATTTCCTGTCAACACCACGCACTCAAACGACTGCAATTCAATCTTACCAGACAGCGTTTCTCCAGTTTCCACATTTTCATAACGTTCCAACAGTTCTACAACCTCTGCTTCCCTGTTAAAGTTTTGCAAAAACCATACTTTTTCCGTTTCACCATTCTCTCCGACAGGCTTACTTCTCTCATTTACCGTAACTCCTTGTGTCAGTCTGACCTGCAGTCCACAGCCCAGCCCTTTCCCATTTAAGATTTCACTGTAAAAATCCTTTAAAAAGCTCTGTTCATTCAACGAGGCAATATAATAGGCTTCCCCGCTGCCATAAGTATTTCTTGTGAGTGCTGGATATCCTCTGTAAAAGTCCTGCTGGTATTCTGCCAGCACCTCTGCACCTTTCGCGTGAACCAGACCACACAACCCGGTAATCCGATAATCTGCCCCCTGATATCGCACGCTATTTTCACAATATCCATCCGGCACATCAATCTCTTCCGTTCTGATTCCAAGAACATCCTCCAAAGGGTGTGCACCCGTATACGTCAAGTCAGAATCGTCCACTTCCCCGCTCCAGCAGGTCGTGATGTAACAGCCGCCCTGTTTTACGAACGCCCGGACTTTCTCTACATAACCTTTTTTGTACATATAATTCAGCGGTGCGACCACCACACTGTATAGCTCCAGTTCCCCCTCCATATCAACCATATCCACATCAACACCCAGCTCCCACAGCGGTCTGAAAAAATCCAGAAATACGGTCTGATAGTTCAGATTGTTATCTACAGCCTTGGCATCCTCCATGGCCCACCAGTTTTCCCAGTCAAACACCATAGCGATCCGCGGTCGGTTGCAAGTACCGATGACCTTTGAGGCAATTTTCTCGAGACGTTCCCCGAGCTTTGTGACTTCGCGGAAAACTCTTGTGTCATCCCCATTTCGATGGTCAACCACCGCACCATGGTATTTTTCACTGCTTCCCCTGCCTTTGCGCCATTGAAAATATTGTACACTGTCAGAACCGCATGCCACCGCCTGAAGTGATGACAATTCATGCATTCCTGGTCTTTTCAACCTGTTAACCTGCCGCCAGTTCACCACAGAAGGAGTACTCTCCATCAGAAGGAAACTGCTCTTTTTCAGGCTCCGCATCAGGCTGTGGGCTGCCGCAGCCTGAGCTGCTGTCTGCAGTTCATCCGCGCCGCTATGCCAATCTGGATAGCTGTCCCACGATACGATATCCAACTCCTTTGCCCACTTGAAATAATTCAGTGACTTAAAAAATTCCATCATATTTGTCGTAACTGGCAGGCTGCTGTGCCTGCGGACAGCTTTGATCTCTTCCTTGCAGAAATCTAACAGCTGACTGTCCACAAAGCGTTTCCAGTCCAGATTTTGTCCATGTACCAAGTCCTCTCCCCGTGGAGAAGGGCTTTTGATCTGATCCCAGTCTGTATAAGTATGGCTCCAGAAACTTGTCCACCACGTCGCATTCAACTGGTCGAGCGAACCATACCTGTCTTTGAGCCATGTCCGAAATGCATCTTGACAGTATGCACAATGACAGGACGAATCGCCTCCATTTCCCCCGATTTCATTGGATATGTGCCAGCCGATTACACCGGGGTGCGCGCCGAACTTCTCTGCAAGGCATGTGTCAAGCTGCCGTGTCTTTTCCCGCATGACTGGAGAACTCGGACAGTAATTGTGTCTTTTTCCTGGGTAATTGCGAACACCGTACTCATTTACCTGCAGCACTTCCTCATACTTGCTGGTGAGCCACTGGGGCATTGCTCCTGTGGGCGTTGCGAGAATCGTGTAAATGTCATTCTCATACAATCTCTGTATGATTTTTTCCAGCCAGCCAAAATCATATTTTCCTTCCTCAGGCTCCAGATGACCCCACGCAAAAATACCGAGTGACACGCAGTTTACTTTCGCTTTCTTCATCAGGAGCAGGTCTTCCTCCAGAATCTCCGGTCTGTCAAGCCATTGATCCGGATTGTAATCCCCACCGTGTATTATTCCTCCATAGTTGTTCATTGTCCTGTGTTTCATGATATCCTCCTGTTTGTTTTTATTCTCTTTTCTTAATTGATATTCCGATTTACTTCTCTGACACCATTTGATTTATTTCATCTGCGCCGCACAGTGCTTCCCTATCACCTTTCCAAATCATACTCCGTCACATTTCCGATACATTTTACGTTCCCATCCTGAACCAGAAGCAGTCCGTCCTCTGCAATCGCATATACTTTGTGTCCGAAGGACCAAATTGCCTTGTCGATTCCTTTCAACTGCGCCTCGGACTTGACAAAATGCACCTCAATGCCCATCTGTTTCACATAGCCTAACCCTCTGCACTCACAATACGCGGGATAGTCCTCATCAGGGGTGATATGATATTCTTCCAGCTGAACCATAGCCCCCGCACTAAAACCCATCACAACGCCATTGTACGTTTTCAGCGCTTCCATAATTCCGTAGTCAGCAACACGTTCCACCATCTTATCCGGCAGTCCTCCAGTAAAATAGATCACATCACTTTTTGCGATTTCGTCCAGTGCCTTCTCGGCGTTTTTATCAAAGTAATCCAGAAACGTGATATTCTGCTCCTTCACCCCCAGCTCAAGCAATGGCGTCACGACGAAATTGTAATATCTCCCATATTCAGAATCGTATAACTCCTTCAGTTTCTCTGAGGTATTCACATCATCCCTAAAAGCAAAAGGAATAATCAGAACTCTAGTCTTGTCTTGGAAAAAGGGCTGCAGCTCCTCCCTGCACCACGGATTGCCGTATACCGCACTACTGGATAAAATGTTAACCATATTCGTCAATCTCCTTGAAAGTTTTTCTTTATCTTACCACAAGCCAGTTCTTTTTTAAAGCCAGCTACACAAAAAAGACGAGTGCATATGCACTCGTCTAACAAAAAGATTCGCTTTTTGTTTCATTTACTTTCGTTTCTGCAAATAATAGCTATCGTTTCTCAACCTTCAGACTCACTCTCCATCTCGGTTGATCAGCATATGTTTCATCCGTGTACACCTTCTCATACCGATGCACACCAAGCAACAGTCCGATCAGCACTGAATACAAAAGTGTCGCACTGCCTCCGCGTGTCAGAAACGGAATTATAACTGATGTATAAGGAAACAACCCTACATTGACCAACATCCCCTCCAGACCATTCAGAAAGATAACCAGCAAACATGCCATAGTTACCAGAAAACCGAGCTGGTTTTTCTGACCGTTCAAAATCTTCACTGCTCGAAAAACAAACGCTGTCAAAAGAATCAAAAGTATTATTCCGACAATCATACCATAGACATAAATACTGATCAGTGGCATCAATCCGCCATCCAGCATCATCGCAGAATCCAGTTTGTCAATATATTTTGAGCTTCCGGTTCCCACAAACTTTGCATTTTCCAGAATATCATCAATTACATTATAAATATATCCCGCGCCCTCTCTATACTGATCCCGGTGAAAAAACGCTTCCAGACGCATCACACGGAAGGATTCCCATCTCAACCATCTCCAGCCAGTACTGATACATCCCACCATAACAATCATTGGCAGGATGACAGCGGCAGCGACAATCGCCGTCATACGCTTTTTATTTTCGCCGAACATCCCTTTCCTAATTGCGGCAAGCAGCATGACAATCATACTGAACCCAATATTTACGATCACCCAGAGAGTGGCTGAAAAATATGTAATAGCAAAACAAGTGACGCCGATCACCACAAGTCCCATGATCACGGCTCCATAGCCCCTCATGCGCAGCTGGTACAGAATGCCCGCAAAGACTGGGACATACAGATACACCAGTATGGACATCGCCGGTATCCTTCCATTGATGGTCCGCATATGATTCCTGCCAATCCAAAAGAAAATTGTCATAACAATGTATGCCACCGCACCAATCCGTCCAATGATGCTGTAATCAATGAAATAGATCACAGCGATCACCGCAAATCCCGCGAGCATAAACAACCCCTGCCCAAACAGCACTCGCTCAACGCCATATACCGGCATCATGCAGAACAGACCTGCGATACTCAGCACCAGTGTGAGCAGAATCATCCTCCAGTCAATCTGTGGGCGGTGTATCCTGTCCATCGAAACACCGATTGCCACCGGGTCGCCCATCGCGCGCACCGCTTTTTCGACCGCCTTGTCGTGCTCCATTCCTGACTGTTCATACGCTTCTGTCTGGTCTATGATGTGATTCGACAGCTCACGTGCGACGCCTTCACGCGCCTTGATACAGCGCATCTGCTCCGTCAAAGTCTTTATAAATTCCTCCATTTTACATACTCCTCCTTCTATGCCATGCTGAGCACGTTTACAACGGCTGTCTGATACTCCTGCCACTCCTCCTTTTTCGATTTCAGGTATTTTTTGCCGCCCTTCGTGATGCTGTAATACTTGCGTATTTTGCCGTTGACTTCACTCTCATACGAAGTCAGGAAATTTTTCTCCTCGAGAGAATGCAGCAACGGGTAAATCGTCCCTGCCTTTAATGTAAACACATTGTTTGACTTTGCCTCGAGCGTTTCGATCATCTCGTAACCATACATGTCCTTATCCTCCAGGAGACGCAGGATTAACATTGAAGTACTCCCTGAAATCAGTGCCTTATCAATTGCCATAACAGAACCATTCCTTTTCATATTTTTATAGTTTTCACAAATTTTCCATATTGGTTATCAGAAACTGGCCTTGCATATGAAAATTTATTCTGCACCATGTTCACATGCTATTAATTGTCAGTTCCTAACTGTAGTGTTTTAACCAAAATAATATATATAGATTATCTATATATTACACGTTCATTTTATATCGATAATCTATATATGTCAAGGCTTTTAAATAATATTTTTTTGACTTTTCGATTTGCTTTTCTACGCCTAAAAATCAGGAAGAATACAACAAATGAGCAGGGCGCACCCTGCTCATTTTATAAATCTTTAATTCACCACCAACAGATAGATCATCGTAAGCCCCAGTCCCACGCAGAACATAAACAAACCAAACGACAGGCTGCGCTCAATGATACGGAAATTCTCAAAGATATCTGTCCCCTTCATCGCGAGCTTATGCTCATAGTTCTTCGGCTCATAGCCCTCTTTTCGCATAACTGCATAATAAAGCAGCCGTATGCGTTCCATGCTGTACCCAATGCGATGCGTTACACGGTTTCCCTCTGGCAGTTCATATGGCAGCGCCCGATCGCTGTAGACTGTATTTCGCAGGATTACGACAGCAATATCCACAATACTGTCCAAAATTCTTGAAATAATCCCCAGCACAAATGGCACTGCTGTGTAAAACACTGCCCTGTACACATATTTCTCCATATTGAGCCATGTCGGAAAGACATCGCGGTATCCCTCCTTTTTTTTATTCGAAAAAACACCACGCAGCATCATAATCCGAACCACAAGGAAGTAAACCACCACACCGACCGTTATGGAAATCAGCGCGCCCGACAGATTCTTAAACGAATAATAATGAATATTCTCCTTCTGCTGTTCCAACAATTCACTCAGTCCGAAACGCACAAGCCCGTACTCCGCAACAGGCTTCGCCACCCGATTGGGCAGCATTCCAATAAATGGAATCGGCAGCGCACAGACACCGATCGCGAACTTGCTCAGTACTGAGGCATAATTCTTCTTTGCATCATATGCCTCCTGTACTTTCTTATCGCTGTTTTTTTGTATAAAAAGCACCACAAAAAGCTTTGTCATATAAGCGACTGTCAGTCCGCCAGAGAATAGGAACAAAGCTTCCGACACCTTCATCAATCCAGATGTCGCCGAGAGCATAGGCTCTATGGAACTCCCCTCCGCAAGCGTCAACAGTGCGCCATATTCGGCAATACTCTCGTGCAAAAGCGTCTTGCTCACATACCCGTTCAGAAATGGAATCCCGCCGACACCAGCCGCCGCCAGCACAAATGTCACCAGCAGAAACGGTTTCCTGCGCCCAAAACCGCGCACCTGATTCAACTCATAGCTCCCCACCTGCATAAAAATCACACCTGCCACCATAAAAAGAACCAGTTTCACCAGAGAATGATTAAGCATATGAAGGCAGGTACCATTGACCGCCATACCAAATACCTTTGTAATCTCTGCAACAATCTCACTATCCATATACCACGCGCCGTCCATGCCAGACAGCACATCCGCATATTGGACGGCATTCGTCCACATCAAATACTCCGCAAGCAACGACTGCATCCCCACACCTGTTAATATAAAACCTATCTGTGACATAGACGAATACGCAAGCGTCGTCTTGAAATTATTGCTCATCACACCCCTGATACCGCCAAGTACCATCGTGACAATGCCAACCATCAGGATAAACACACCCCAGCTGCCCTGCATTGGGAGCACATCAAGCGTCACCAGCATGATTCCAAAAATTCCTGTCTTACTCAAGACTGCCGACAAAAGTGCCGTCGCAGGCGAAGGCGCCTCCGTATAAGACTGTGGCAGCCATACATGCACTGGAAAAGCGCTCGCCTTCGCGCCAAACCCCACAAACATACAGCCCGCCGCCACAAACATCCATGTGATATTCGCTTTGCTGTCGCTGCCAATCATCACCATAGTATTTCCAGCCATCTTATCAAATGAAAGCGTCCCAAGCTGGCTATACACGATAAACAGCCCCATCAGGATAGCCATACCACCCGCGATGGCAATTCCCAGGTATGTCCCTGCCGCATACAGAGCCTCTCTCGTCTGCCTGTGTGCTACCCACACAAACGAGGTAAAGGACATGATCTCAAAGAAAAAGAACAGTGTAAACAAATCAGCTGCGTAGAAAATGCCCATCGTAGCGCCCAGAGTCAACAGATTGAACAAATCATATTTTATGACATTTGTGTCATCTCTCATATACTCATACGAAAACAGCGATGTCACAAACCATGCAAACGCAGTCAGCACACCAAAAATCCCACGAAAACCCGAATACATAAAATGTAAACCAAGACCGCCCACACCGGAAACGTCGAAAACGTCAATCGAAATCCCCCTAAGGTCACAGACCATCAGATTTAACGCCATCACAAGCTCAACTGTACTGGCAAGAATCATAATCAACGCGCATGTTTTCTTTTTATCTTTTATCTTCACACGCGGCATAAACCAAACTACAACACATATCCCAAAAGGAAAGAGTACTGTCCAAAACGTATTCCCCATATCCAATTTCCTCCTTCCTATATCCTTCCTAATGCCACGAACCGAAAGAAATTCACAATCGGCACATTGTAAACACCAAACACCACCATTAATATCACAAACAGAAACAGCGGCAGGAGCATTCTCCAGTCCGGATCATGGATATCATCATGCAGTTTCCCATAGTCGAAATCATTTCCTGGAAAATATGCCCTGATCACAATACTAAGCATATAAATTGCCGTGAGAAGTGCTGAGATCAACAATCCGCCAACTCCCACAACCGCCAGGATATCACCACTCTCAAAGGCGGCCTTCGCAAGGTGCCACTTCGACACAAAACCGCACATTCCAGGCACTCCCATCAACGCAAGGGCAGAAACCGTAAATATCCCAAAGACCTTTGGCATCTTCCTCGCCATACCATCAATCTCGTGTACATAATTCGCATGTGCCTGTGTGATCATCGCGCCGGCACAGAAGAAGGAACAGATCTTCATCACACCATGAAAAACCATGTGGCATAATGCCCCGACCAGACCAAGCGGCGTCATGATCAATATACCGAACAAAATATATGACAAATTTGATATCGTCGAAAACGCAAGTCGGCGTTTGATGTGCGTCTCCTTCACCGCCATACTACACCCGTACACAATCGTAAATATGACAATGCATAGCAGCAGATACTGCGCCCATGTCCCCCGCAGAAATTCAGTGCCAAAACTATAATATGTCAAACGCATGATCGCAAACGCACCTGACTTCACAACTGCAACCGCGTGCAACAGCGCTGTGACCGGTGTCGGCGCCACACCCGCCTGCGGAAGCCACGAGTTAAACGGACAGACCGCAGCCTTGACACCAAACCCCAGAAATGCCAGCACATATACAAACAGTAGCAAATCCTTCTTATCGCCTATCTGTGTCAGATTCAGTACACCGCCGTACATAAATGCAAGACTGTCACCGTACACCACCAAGAAAATCAGACCAATAAAGGCAAACGCCGCACCGCCGAGCGAGTAGTAGAAATATTTTCGGCTTGCAAGCACTGCCTCCCTCGTAAGTGTATGCATTACAAGCGGAACCGTCACCAGAGTCAAAAGCTCATAAAAACAGTACATTGTCAGCATGTTTCCCGACATGGCAATGCCAAGCGTCACACCGTAGGTCGTTGTGTAAAACAGATAAAAAATATTCTCATGGACGCGCCCGTTGCGCTCATGCTCCATATAGGGAAACGAATACAGCGTCGCAAGCGGCCAAAGCGTTGACACAAGCCCTGCAAAGACAATACCCATACCGTCTAATTTGAGTGAAAAATCAAGCTTTGCTCCAGCAAAATTGATCACTCTGATCAGCTCCGTAGAACCCTGCCACAGCAGTACATAAGTCAGCAGTGTATTGATCAACACATAAGCAAAAATATAGCACTGCTTCTGCCTCTTATCCTTAAACTTCAAAAACTGCAACAGCAAACCACCCACAAAAGGAAGCAGTATCACAGTAAGCATCAGACCTAAAATCATTTGATATACCCTCCCTAAAATAGATTGGCAGCAATCCCGTTTTGTATCAACTGGATCAAAGGCGTAGGATACAACCCCAGCACAAGTGTAATTACAGCCAGAATCACAATCGGCACCAGCATCAACAGTTTGGGTTCCTTATAATCGTTGCGCACTGCGTTGTAATCCGGTTCCATCAGAAAACCGCGGATACTAAGCGGAAGTAAATATCCTGCCGTCAGAAGGGCTGAGATCAAAAGCGCTGCTGGACCAACCCATGAAAGTCCGGCAATCCCACTCTCAAGACACCCTGTTGCCAGATACCACTTGCTGATGACACCGCTTGTTGGCGGAATACCGATCAATCCAAGAGAGGCAATCGTATAAGACCAGAAAAGGATAGGCATCTTCTTCCCAAGTCCCACAAAATCGTTGACTTTTGTCCTTCCAGTCGTAAAGATCAGCGCCCCCGCTGACAGAAACAATGCACTCTTAATGACCGCATGAAACACTACATGCAGCAGACTTCCCGTAAATGCTGTCGCATTCAGCATGGAAAGCCCCAATAAAATATAGGAAAGATTCGAAACCGTCGAGTAGGCAAGCCGCTTTTTCAACACCTTTTCCTTAAAGGCAAGCGACGAGCCCATCAGGAGTGTCACAATCGCGAGAACCGCCCACGCTGTCTGAACCCATGTCCCGCGTAGAAAATCTGCACCAACATAATAGTACACAACCCTGATGATCGCAAAGACACCACCCTTCACGATAATACCAGACAGAAAAGCCGAGGCCGGAGCCGGAGCTACAGGGTGTGCCGTCGGAAGCCACGCATGGAGCGGAAAACATCCTGCCTTTACACCAAAACCTACAATCATTAAAAATACTGCCACAAGGCAAAATTGTGTATTTCCTGACCAGATAACCGCATCCATGTCAAGCCTGCCACCCGCTGCAAAATCCAACATATGCGCATCAAGCTCACCCGTAAATGAACCTCCGCGCCATAAAGGTGCATCCACATAGACGCATTTATATAGAAAATAAATACCAAATAGCGCCATGTACGCGCCGCAGAAGGAGTAAAACAGATATTTCAATCCCGCCATGACCGCCTCTTTTGAACCCGAGTGAATCACCAGCGGCATTGACGCAAGTGTCATAAACTCATAAAACAGATACAATGTCACAAGATTTCCTGAAAAACACAGCCCCATCAGCACACCAAACGTGATCAGATAAAAGCTGTAATACCGCTTCTCGTTTTTTTCATGTGACATATAGACAAAAGAGAAAAATCCTGCCAGCAGAAACACCAGAACCACAATACTGGCAAAAATCTTCCCAAGGCTGTCAATCTCAAAATACACTGGTATCTCATCTACCAGTCGAAACAATACCAGGCTATTTCCAGCTGCACCGCTGATCGCATACACAGCCAGAAGCGCACTCACGACAAATGACACTCCTGTCACTTTTAGAAGGCTTGCCCTATCCGCAAACACCTTTTCTGGGAGAAAGAGCAGGACTCCCCCCGCAATAATGGGCAGGACGATTGAAACCAAAATCATATAATTCATATACAAATCCTCCATTCCCATATTATCCAAACATAGCAAGACCACTTGTGATCCAGTCAACGATCGGCTGGGAACAACATCCCAGTATCACATTCAATATAATCATACACAGTAGTGTGATATTGTACAGGGGGTGCTCTTTCAGACTGATCACTGCCGCCTCAGCAGCCTGTGTTTTCTTTGCTTTTTTACTCACTGGCGTATACAGGCGAATTACCGTTTTCATAAAATAAATGGCGTTGAGCACTGTACTGATCGCCAGACAGATCAGCGTCGGGAGCATCTTTGCCAGACCGTTCTGCACTGCCGCCTCCGCAAACTGCACTTTGCTGATAAAGCCGGAAAACAGTGGAATGCCGACCATAGAACACGCGCCGATTGTAAATGCGGCACCTGCCGCCGGATTGCGGTAGCCGCTTCCCGTCAGATCATCGAATTTCTTGCTCCCACCCGATGCGTCAGTAAGCCCAACACCCGCGATAAACAAAAGCGACTTCGTGGAGGCATGTGATAAAATATGGAAGATACTTGCTACAATTCCGATCGTTGTTCCAAGACCGAGTCCCATATAAATATATCCAATCTGCGCCACCGAAGAATAAGCGATCATACGACGGATATCATTCTCCATAATCGCATTGACCGAACCCATGATCATACCAAGCAGTCCAAATACAAACAGAATATTGACAATTTTCGAGTCCACAATAATATCAAAGCCAACCACACGGAAAAAAATCTTGATCAGCAGGAAGATATATCCTTTTGACACCAAACTTGACAAGACTGCCGCACTCGATGCGGTTGAATACCCATATGCAGCCGGCAGCCATGTGTGGAACGGATAGAGCGCACTCTTGATGGCAAGACCGACAACCACCATTCCAATCGAAGCGATCAGCGGAACATTGTAAGTTCCCTGCGCATAGACATATGCAATGCTGTCCTTAATATTGCTCATCAACAGATGTCCCGTGATATCATATAAAATACAAAGTCCCATCAGCAGCAGACCAGAGCCAAGAGAAGCCATGATCATATAGCGCGTCGCAGCCTCGATCGTCCGCCCGCTCTGGGTGATCATGATCAGACCACATGCGCTGATCGTATTGATCTCCACAAATACATACGCCGTAAAAAGGTCATTGGTATAGATCAGTGCAAGCAGTGAACTCAGCAGCAGATTGATCATAATGTAATAAAGATTAATCTTCGTATCCTCAATCTCCGCATCAATATGCTCCTGTCCGCCCTTCAGGGAAAACAGCATGATCAGGCAGAAAAAGAGCGCCATACCAGCCTCGAGCACCCCCGCCCTGATCTCATTTCCCCATGGCGCCGGGAAATGTCCCATCATAAACGTATAAGGCTCACCCATACCGATCATATACACAAAAAGTACTGCCGACATGACCGTGATCGCCACAAGAACAAAGGTATTCCAGAGACGCGCCACTTTTTTATTCATGATAGACGTGAGCACACCCGAACCAAGTGACAATAGAATACTGAAAAAGGGAAAATTCTGTATAAAATCCATCACTGATCCTCCTTTTTCATCATGGTGGAGATCTCATCCATATCCAGTGTGTGATATCTTCTATAAAGCCGAATTGTGAGTGAGAGCATCAGCGCCGTCACGGACACCGACACCACGATACCCGTCAGCACAAGCCCGCTCGGCACCGGATTGATGTATGCCTCCACACTTGTGATATCATCCACGACAATCGGCGCCATTCTTCCTGCTATAAATCCCTTCTCTGCGAGAAAGAGATATGTCGCTGTATCCATAATATTCAGACCAATAATTTTCTTAATCAGATTTTTCTGCAACAATAAATTCGAAAATCCAATGCCAAACAAGATCATGGCAACGGCTTCCCCATAATTTGCAAGCAAATTTCCACCCATCTATCAAAACCCCCTTTTCCTAGAATCCTCCTTTGCGGAACATTGCATAAAATGCATACATCGTACAGGCAACCACCATGCCGACACAGATATTCAGTGGCAGTATGAGCCCTGAACTCAGGATATCTCCCGGGGTGCCAAGCGGAATCCCTGTCTCGAGATGATGCGAACCGCAATAAAAAGAATAGGTTTTTGCAAGACAGTAAAATAAGAGTGCCACAAAACAAATCCACTTATAAGTCTTCTGTGTAAAGAAGCGCTCAATCTTCTTAAATCCAAACGCATTGACATACAGAATCAGACCAGAACCAATAATTGCGCCGCCGGAAAATCCGCCGCCCGGAGACAAATGTCCATTCAAAATGACATAGATGCCAAAGATAATGATCATCGGTACAAGGAAAAATGCCACTTTCTGCAAAATAATATCATTTTTCGGCTCATAGAGGCGGTCATTATCCTCCTCTTCTTTCTTCTCCGAATTCTTGTCCATGCGCAATAAGATCAGTACAGTACATGTGGCGATAAATAGCACGTTAGACTCGCCAAGCGTATCAAAGGCACGATAGTCCAAAATCATACCTGTGACAATATTGACCGCTCCTGTGTCCTTCATTCCATCTTCAATGTATTTCGCTGCAACCTCATTGTTGTCAGGGTTTGCCGCATTTCCCACAGGCGGCAGATAAGATACTATATAGAGCAGAATTGCGATCAGCGTAAAAACAAAAGCGATAGAGACAACATGATAAAACTTCGAGAAAATCTGAAGCTTTTTGTTGCGTTCAATATCATAAATATTTCTTTTCAGGATCGCCTCGTCGTGGATTCGCTGTTTCATTGTTTTGACATCCTCAGTAAAAGGCTTCTGCGGCGTCAGCTCCACCCTTCCGATATAGGGATCCTTCTCGCCGCGATACCAGCGCTTGATCTTAAACGCTTTGGTTTTCCGATACTCTTCTTCCGACAATAGACGGCTCATTTTGCTTCCCCCTTTTTAATTGAAACACTCTTATGCGGGTGCTTGTCCACTTTGTCCTCATCCAGTGCAATGATTGCATGAATCTTCTTGAGTGTGACGAAAAATAAGATACTTGTGATCCCTGCCCCCACTGCTGCTTCCGTGATGGCCAGATCCGGCGACTCCAGCAGGATCCATATAATGGACATAATCAAACTGTAGGACATAAAGATAATGATCGAGTTGAGCAGGTTTTTAGAAAAAGTCACCGAAATCGCACATACAATCAAAAAGATAAATAACACAATCTGAAATATTTTCATAAGCAAACCTCCATTCCAACCTTCGATCAAGTTTTCGAATCCGCATCTTTTGCGGTTCGAGAAATTCCGCTCAAATCGCACTCCTTGTTCAGCTCCTCATTGGTTTCCACTTCGAAACGTGTCAGCATATGGGACGCCACCGGGGAGGCAAACCACAAAAATACAACAACAAGAACCATTTTGAGTGATGTAAAATTCAATCCGCACAAAATGATCAGCCCTAACATACTCAAAGCAATTCCCAATGTATCTCCCATCGCTGCCGCGTGCATTCTATTCAGTACATAGCCAAACTTAAACACACCAAAAAGTTCTATTCCAAATACAATGATTCCGCAAAGAATCAATGCAATTCCCACGATAAACCTAATCCACAGTAGAGTTGTCATGACTTTTCTCCTCCATTCCTTTTGCGCTCGGCATACACACCCATATATACTTTCGTCAGCAGCGTCACTGCCAGGAATGAGATCATAGCATAGATGATACAGATATCCACGAGATATCCCTCGTTCATTTTCACTGCGAGAATGGCAATAATAACCATCGTCATCGTTCCCATCATATTGATCGCCACGATACGGTCCGCGATCCGCGGTCCTTTGATCGCACGGATCAGACACATAAATACCATGACCGCCAATATCACCGGAAAGATCGTCATAACGATTCCAAATGCTGCCTCCAGCGCAATATTTCCACTGTTCAACTTAAATCCCTCCTTATCTCCTGCAAATTTGTCGTGTGAAAAAACTCACACCTCCTATGCTTCAATCTTCTCCAGAAGTTTCACAAAAACAGAGGACTCAATCCCCTCCGCCAGCGTCTTGTCAAGGCAGTGTACGATAAACTTGTCCCCATCCACTGCAACTGTGATCGTCCCAGGCGTAAGTGTGATTGAATTTGCAAGCAGAAACCTCGAAGTGTCCTTCTTAAAATGTGTCTCAAATTCGATCAGCACTGGTTCCACAACCCTGCCCGCATTGCAGATCAGCTTCATTGTCGCAAAATTTGCTAAGATGATCTCTTTGATCAGATGATACAGATATTGTAACAGATAGCCGCCTTTCTTCAGGTACTCCATTTCCCGTTTCGGGCTGAAGTCCATAAATTTGCAGCTAAACCAATATATTGCCGCGGAAATCACTACGCCAAAGAGTACAATCTCTGTCGTGACACGCCCGTTAAAGACAATCCATAGCAGAAAAAATAAGACATACATTTCCCAAACCTCCTTCTCCTCATGGAAAAATACAATAAACCACTTGCATTTTACCGATATATAATATATTTGCATATTGGATTCCCCATCGATGAAAATTTTTCCTCGTATTCTGTCATAATGTTTCCCACAAACATCTTTTCATCATGATGCAGGTCTCTTGTCATCGCCTCGATCTTCCACCCTGCTGGCTCAACCTCCTCCAGCGCAAAGTCAAACAAATCCACATTGTCCGTCTTAAACTCAATCCGCCCGTCTGCTGCCAGAATCTCATGATACCGCGCAAGAAACTGCCGCGATGGAAGCCGCCTCTTGGCATGTCTGTCCTTTGGCCATGGATCTGAGAAGTTCAGATAAATCTTTGCAACCTCACCCTTATCAAACACCTCACAGATCTCCTCGGCATCCATACGGATCAGCCGCAGATTGGCAAGTTCCTGTGTCTCCATTTTCTGTACTGCACGCAAAAGCACTGTCGAATACTTTTCAATTCCTATATAATTAATATTCGGATTAGCCGCCGCTAGATCCATCATAAAGCGTCCCTTTCCCATACCGATCTCAATGTGTATTGGGCGATTGTTTCCAAATACCCCGCTCCACTTCCCCTTCTGCGCGGCAGGATCATGCACCACAAAACGACTTTCCGCGATAACTTCCCGCGAACCGGTTACATTTCTAAGTCTCACTTTCGCTACTCCCTTATCCTATCATTCAACCATGCATATTCTGCATTCTGTTATCGTTTCCATTTTACACCCTATATTTCTGTTTGTATATTATTAATTTCACCAAAAATTTATAAAATTTATTTTTTTGCACAATTGTATACAATTTTAATTTTTTATGTTACAAAGACATTGCGCGCTCACATATTTAAAACAATTGTTCCCATCTTTTTTCCAAACTTGTATTTTTCTATAAAATAGAAAAAGCCCAGAAAATCTAGGCTTTTCGAAAGCGATAGACGGGGCTCGAACCCGTCAAATGCATTATCCTTGTAAATCAAGTAAAATAAAGAAATCCGGCGAAAGCCTTAAATATATTGGGCTTTCGCCGTATATTTTATTGTATCGGCATCTAACTATTGATGCGCTCGCATAATAAAATATACAACTATGCAACACGAAATGCAACACAAAATTTTACCAAAAAAGGCAGCTTATAGACTGCTTTTTTTGTACCTTCATCAATTCCCTTAAACAGGTCTTTACACTTAGAAAATTTTGTCTAATAAATTCCTTCAAAATTGCTTATGCTCAAAAAATAGGCTGAATACTCACTGTGGCAAATCCTTTATGTTGTGCATTCAAATCATTCATTATTCCAACAGGATTTCCAATCCTGCCCTCTGGATCATATACAAAACAAATTAATTTCTCACAGTTTGGATGTGCCTTATATCTATCTACATCAATAATTAATTGATCTCCAATCTCCTTATCTTCCAATCCTTGCCTCGTCTTTTTAACCTCAATAACTGTTTTTTCATTTTTTAGAAGAAAATCAACTCTCGCACTTTTACCAGCATATGAGGGTGTCAATTCCCTTAATCGGGTATCACTCATTTCTACAAATATAAAAAAAGTTTTCGTAACTATGAAGTATGAGTGTCAATTCCCTTAATCGGGTATCACTCATTTCTACACCAATGGAACTTATTGAGAAGACTAGAAAGGGTCATGTGTCAATTCCCTTAATCGGGTATCACTCATTTCTACACAAGGCGCTTATGGCTGGAATGGCGGGAGCAGTTGTGTGTCAATTCCCTTAATCGGGTAAGTTCCATTTCTACGAAGAAGGTTCTGAGCCTTCTGAAGACATGGTAACAGTGTGTCAATTCCCTTAATCGGGTAAGTTCCATTTCTACTATCGTGTAGATACGGTTTACAACGACTGCCAGGAGCTGTGTCAATTCCCTTAATCGGGTATCATTCATTTCTACCAGAGCATAATCCAAGTTGGATGTGCGAAAAACCAATTGTGTCAATTCCCTTAATCGGATATCTCTCATTTCTACCAGGCGAAGGCAGAAGGGGCAGAGTTGATTGTCGCGTGTCAATTCCCTTAATCGGGTATCTCTCATTTCTACCTAAAACTATCTGGCGATATCAATGAGGTTATGATGATGTGTCAATTCCCTCAATCGGGTATCTCTCATTTCTACAATGCAACCGAGCATATGAAAGAACAGTAAAACAAGTAATGTATCAATTCCCTTAATCGGGTAAGTTCCATTTCTACATTTCTTTCAGCGTTTTAGCAATTACAATGATTACGGGTGTCAATTCCCTTAATCGGGTAAGTTCCATTTCTACAGCGGTAGCAATGGAGGAAGTAGCGAATCTGGTAGCTC
>CAMWLV010000075.1 GCA_947175175.1 uncultured Lachnospiraceae bacterium | reverse complement strand
CCATTATTCAGGCTTACTACTCCATTCATCTCTCTCTGTCCAAGAAGTCTGTGTATCGCTCCATTTAAATTGACAAATGAACTTTTTTCATAAAAGCACGTTGCGATATCCGTTTCGAGTTTACTGCCAAGTTCTATAGTCCATTCATTATTGACAATAATATCTGTATCATAATATTGAATCAACTTTGCAAAAGATAATGCCCCCACTCCCCCTATTACCAGCAGGAACACGATTGTGTATGCAATGGATGACGTTCTTTTCATATATTACCTCCAACTAGAAATTAAAGTAGATAAACGGATTGTGCATTCCCATTATCAAAAATGATACTGCACAAAGAAATATCACTCCATAGCCAATTGGCAAAACTACTGATTTTATTCTTTCCAATGTCACATTTTCCCCAATCAAAGCACTCAGCCATCCTGCAACAGGCATTGAAAATGCAACCCCCATCAACATATAAGAACCATACTCCCGCAAATAATATATCACATCAGCATCAATTGCCCACTGTGAATGATAATATCCTATCATGCCAAGACAATATCTGATTCCTGCTCTAATTCCTGCAGAATTGAAAATAACCCATCCAAAATTAACGCATATCAGCGTAATGATCTGCCATATTACTCCAAATACAAAATTCCTTTTCTCTGGTTTTACCACAAACTTCTCAATAACCAGCAAAATAAAATATCCCATCCCCCATGCTACAAAACTCCAGCTAGCCCCATGCCACAAACCAGTCAGTGACCAGACGACAAGCAGATTCAGTATATGCCTTATTATAGGAACACGTGAACCGCCCAGAGGAATATATACATAATCCCTAAACCACTGACCCAGCGAAATATGCCATCTCCGCCAAAACTCAGTCACACTTCTAGAAATATATGGATAATTAAAATTTTCCTCAAACTCAAACCCAAATATTTTACCCAATCCGATAGCCATATCGGAATATCCTGAAAAATCATATAAAATCTGCATAGAAAAACAGATTGAACCAGTCCACAAAAGTACGGGATTTACTTCTGTTGTTGTCTCAGCCAGAGCCCATATATTTGCAGCAACAATAGACAGATTATTGGAAAGAATTACTTTTTTGCAGAATCCCAGCAAAAATCTCCTTCCACCTTCAGCAAACTTATCAATCGTACATTCCCTTTTTGTAATCTGCCGTTCAATCGTCTTATATCTTACAATTGGTCCTGCAATAAGCTGGGGAAAAAAAGAGATATACAATGCCAAAAATAGAGGGTTTTTTTGCACTTCAACTTGTCCCCTATACACATCGACCACATAGGATAAGGATTGAAACGTAAAAAAAGAAATACCTATGGGCAGTGCAATATTCTTTATCTGAAAACCCGTTCCCAATACCTGATTTGTAACAGATATTGCGAAATCAAGATATTTATAAACAAAAAGTAGTCCAAGATTCACCATTATATCAGATATCAACAAAAGTCTTGCCATGGTTTGTGAATCTTTCAATCTATCAATTCCAATCGCCAATCCATAATTTAAAATGATCGATGCTATCATAACAAGGATGAATCGTGGCTCTCCATATGCATAAAAAATAAGGCTTGCTACCAGTAAAATATAATTTCTATACTTATCTTTAGCCAGAAAATACAAAAGCATCACCACTGGAAGGAAAAAAAAAGTAAACAATAAACTTGAAAAAACCATGTCAATCACCTATCCCCCAAGCACTTCTCTTTTACTGCGTTCTATAATCTTGCCCTTATTCACCTCATAAATTCGGTCACACTTGCTAATCGTACTTAAGCGGTGCGCGATAATGATAAGTACCCTTGTACCATGAAGCCCATCTATAGCCCGCATAACTTCCTTTTCCGTCTCATTATCAAGGGCTGAAGTTGCCTCATCCAATACAAGCACTTTAGGATCCCGATAGAGTGCCCTTGCAATACCGATCCGCTGTCTCTGGCCTCCGGACAGTTTCACGCCCCGGTCCCCAACCACTGTATCCAGTCCATTGGGAAGCGAGCCTACAAATTCCGCCAACTGCGCTTCCTGCACTGCACGGTCTACTGCCTTGTCATCCACTTTTGCCAACTCAATACCAAAGGCAATATTGGCACGTATTGTATCATCCATAAGATAAATTGTCTGTGGAATATACCCAATACACGCATGCCATGATAGTATATGGCTGCCTATGTCATTATGATCTACTGTAACCTTTCCCTTTTGTGGTTCCAATATTCCAAGAAGCAGGTCTGCCGCTGTCGTTTTTCCTGCACCAGAAGATCCTATCAAAGCTACTGATGTATTATGCTCTATTACAAGATCCGATTCATCCAAAACCCACTGATCTGATTCCGGATAATGAAATGACACTTTCTCAAAACGAATTGCATCTTTTAATACAAGTTTTTCATCATCTCTTTGTGCCTGCTGCCTTCTACTCATGAGTTCCTCTATCTCCTGCAGGTCTTTGTATATCGCATCCACAGAAGGCCGACTGAACATTACCCCGCTAAGATACCCTGTCATTCGATTAAATGAAGGAAGCATGCGAAATGCTGCTAATGCAAACACCGAAAGTGTGGGAATGAATGTAGTAACGTCACTATTTCCCAAACCAATACGTACAATAACTGTCAAAAGTAAACCTGATATACATACTGTTTCCATAAGAGGACGTGGCATTATCGTCAGAACAGATTGCTGCCTCTGCAAAGTTGCCAGTCTTTTATAATTTGCATGATAGTTATCGACAAAAAACATTTCTGCATTTATTACTTTTATTTCTTTGATTCCAGAAAACGCTTGAAGAATCCACTTGGTAACTTGTGCATTTACATGACGGTTCTCCTCGCCCTTTCTTCCTAATACTTTTTTGAAAAAAACAGCAAAAAAAGCTACAAAAGCCACTATAAGACCGCCTAAAAGCAATGTTGTAAATATATCCTCCACAATCAAGAAAATAATAAGTACGATGCAGACACTAATCTCTGCGAGAAACTGAAGCATATTCAATACTACTGTAAAAAAGCCGTTGACATCCGATGTGACATTTCTTTGCAACTCCGCTACATTTTTAGATACATGAAATAAGTAATTCTGATGCATATAACAATCCATCAGCCGCACTGCAAGTTTTCTTTGGTTTTCAAATACAAATCGATATTGCATATTATACATTAGCAAAACATATATATTTTTTATGACATATATCACAATTAAAACAATCGCCATAAACACTAACAATTCATTTGCATCGTCAATTTGTGTCAGATTTTTGATCAACACAAGATACCATTTCTCATTGATCACAGCTGGATTCGTTGCTATGTCCACAATCGGAAGAATGGCTGACACCCCCAAAAGCTCCACAAATGCATCAATAAATATTACCAAAAGCAATATTACCAGATTCATCTTCTGCCTTTTATCCAAAACATAGTTGATTTTTTTTAACATTGTATTATCCCTTTCGTACAGAGAGTGGCACCTTATGCGTACTCTTAAAAGTGGTTTCACAATTTTTATTACTTATATGCATCAAATCCTTACTACAATTTATCAAAAGCATACTCTCTCTAAATAATCATTTAAGTCTATCATTTAAAAACTTATAGTCACTCGCCAACTCTTCTATTTATCACTTCTCCTTGTAATACAATCTCTCAGTTACATTTATATTCTTACTATTTTGTTCCCCATACAATTACTTTATTCCCTTCTGCTGACAGTGGCGTCTCATCCAAAATTCTGCTTTGTGGAATTATTGACAAAATTTCTTCTAATGAGTAACCATCTAGTTGCGTGTGACTTAACTCATTCCAAGTAATAAGTCCCTTCTTTGCATTTTTTATAATCATGTTAAGATAGATGTCCTGAACATCCCTACATAATTCAGAAAAAGCATAATTGCTTATCAGCATTTCAGGAACAATTTCTACATTTAATGTTGTTCCATCTATAAAATGATACTTTCGCATCTCTTCCTCTGTAAAAAAGCAGGAAAGATATTTCTGGGCTATACCCAATGCCTGAGGAATATCAACTAAACTGTATGACTGGATATTATTAAATTTTCGCAAAATTCTACTTTGACCACCATAACCAATTCCTATTTCAGCAACATTCTCAATATCTCCGAAAAGGTCTTTAATATCCAGCATAATCTTGGTATACCGCATTGTTGTTGGTGTTACTGCCTTATTTAATCCATTATAGTAATAAGTTTCTGCCCCACCAATCAAATCATTCTTCCAACATTCCTCTAACACCTCTTTAGGTACATTTTTCTTTTGTATAATCTCCCAACAACCAACACCAATATCATATCCGACATCTTCAACAATGCCTCTATATACTTTATAGTGCCTAAAATTCGCAAAAACCTTATCATCTTTGGCTGCCAATTCACAAAAAGGTGTGTATCCATATTGGCTGCTGTCAGAAATACTTGTCTCTCTTTTATTCTCTATATCACTTATATGAACATTATTTTCTAATTTTCTCTGTATTAATTGATATTTCTTTCTTTTTATTCTATTTATAATGGTCATTTTATTTATCTCCTCATTGATCAATTTCAATATCTGCTATAAAACATAAAACCAAAAAAGAGTATCACTCTTGCTATAGATTTCCCCATAGGTAATACCTTCATACAAGCAACGAGCTGTAATCCATGTATACTCCTCCCTGCTCCCCCATCAAGCATAATCTAAAATATCCAGTTCTTTTCCAAGTATATCATACCCCAAATGCAAAGTCTATAAAAATAAAATGTGGGAGAACTCTCCCATGCCTTCACTCCGCAAAAAAACATACACCATAATATGCTTCACTTCCGCAAACTCCTCCTCAATCAAGTCATGTACACGCTCCATGATACCTATGCCTTGGCGAAATGTCTCGTTGCGTGTCGACTAAAGCACCCACCCAATCAGGCATTCCTTTCCTGGAACGCAAATCCATACTTTCTGATACGTTTCAGCAAAAAACCTTTTTTGACCAGTTCTGTCTCATAGTGCTTCTCCTCGATCTGTGTGTGGACGTTCGCGAGCGTTTCTTCCAGATCTTTTTCTTTTCTCGGCTTATGCACCTTAAATTCTATGATATAGGCATATCCACTCTCTTTATCCACGGGTTTCAGCAGAATGTCGTAGCGTCCAAACGAGCAAAGCTCGTTTTGTCCTCTTTCCCTGTTGGATATGATTACGTACCGATCGGACAGATCCACAATCATACCCAGCACAAATCCATGGTAGAAACGCTCAGGAGCATCCTTTGACGACGCACCTTTTGCCGAATCGAAGCCGGAAAACTCTCAATTGCAATATCATTCATAAATTCGTTCATGGAATCCACGTCATCAGTCAGCATTACTTTGATAAAATTATTGTACGGGATTCTGGAATTGTCTCTAAACCAGCATGGCAGTAAAAGAACCGCCTTTTAGGAGTGTCTCCATCGTCTCCTTGATTTCTGCCTTTCCTGTCTGTATCAGGGAATTGACGAGGCCGTTTGAGCTTGTATTTGCCCAGTATGCCTTGATGCTCGCAAAGCTCAAAAAGATCACAGGAAAGGTTCCCTGAAGCTGTCGATAGCCCTCATCGCCCCAGATGGAAAGGCCTTCAAACAGGTCTCCCCTGCCCGCATATCGATTGGGAAAAAAAACACTCCATCATACTCATGTTCAGTGTTTTGCCAAACCTGCGCGGGCGTGTGATCAGTGTTACATCTGACCGGTTCTTCCACCACTCTTTGATGAAATTTGTCTTTTCAACATAAAAGGACGCCGATTCCCTGATTCTGTCAAACCGCTGCACACCGAGATTTACGACTGTGCCACCTTCCATAGATACACCTCCAAATAATCTTTTTCAAGTATATCATACCCTAAATGCAAAGTCTATAAAAATAAAATCCTCACTCCGCCGGGTTCACATGCACCATAATATGCTTCACCTTCACAAACTCCCTTTCGATCGAGTCATGTACACGCTCCGCGATACCATGAGCTTCCCTAAGGGTTTCATCTCCATCAGCTCTGATCTCGATGTCTACATAGATCTTATTGCCAAACACCCTTGTGCGGAGCAGGTCGACACCGAGCACGCCTTCCTGTGCCAGTGCGCAGTTTTTCAATTCGTTTTCTGTCTCCTCGTCGCATGCTTTGTCTACCATCTTGTCAACTGCATCTTTGAAGATGTCGTATGCCGCCTTCGCGATAAAGAAACAGATGCACAGGCTCGCAACAGCATCGCAGACGGGGAATCCAAGCCTTGCTCCTGCGATGCCGACAAGAGCCCCCACCGACGAGAGCGCGTCGGAACGGTGATGCCAGGCGTCAGCCATCAGGGCGCTGGAATCAATTTTCTTTGCGTTGATTCTGGTATACCAGTACATGCCTTCTTTCACTGCAATCGAGATAATTGCTGCTAAGAGTGCCGCAAATCCGGGAACTTCAAGGGTTGCGTAATCACCTGACAAGATTTTGTTCAGTGCACTGTAACCGATTCCCATTCCTGTGCCTGCCAGTATCGTGGCGAGCTCGATCGCTGCTACGCATTCCATGCGCTCATGTCCGTATGGGTGCTCCTTGTCGGATTTTTTGCTGGATATCTTGATGCCGATGATGACCACAATGGTGCTAAAGACGTCGGAAGCGGAGTGAACCGCATCACTGATCATTGCCCCTGAGTGGGCAATAATGCCGGCAAAAAGCTTAAATACAAACAGTATTACGTTTGCCGCAATACTCACAAATGAAACTTTCATCGCCACTTTCTCGAACTTATTTTTCACAAATTATCCCGCCTTTCCAAAGCGTCAGTCTCAGAATTCTCTTCCTTAATCTAAAACTGACCTCTCTATGGCACCTGCAGTTAGGATATACTGATCCTTATAACATTTTAGAATGTGGGAATTTTTGAGGAAAATTCAGAAAAGAAAAACACCCACGTATCAGTATTAGCAGCTACTGTCCCGCGGATGTGATTAGGAATTGTTCCGTTCCTTATCCACTGTCGCATTGCGACCCGGCTCCAAGGGTATTCCGCCCCGGCCTGCTCAGTTTGTACTGTAGATTTGTATGCAGTGCAAAGAGTGTGTTTAAACTATTATATGTACCAAGAATAACCTAGTTACATTTTAATTACTATATCACATATTTTTATGTGTTTCAAGGAAATACACGACTACTTTTGGTTAGTTAATGCAAAAATGCACCAGTTTTCAGGCTGATGCATTTTTACTCCTATCTTGTATGACTACTTCTTTTTCTGTATAATATCATGATCCTCCAGCAGTTTCTCGATCACAGTTCCCTTAATAACCTTCAACAAAGGTAATTTCAACGCATTGAGCGGTCCCGGCAGCTCAATGTCAAGCGGCGACTTGCCATCCATAAGCTTGACTGTGCTGTCAAGGAGCTCACGGATATCGTATACGCTGCCCCATACTTCAGGGACACCGCGGTCCACTTTCAGGAGTCCATAGACAGCCTCCATAGCAGTTCTCACAGAGTACTCTGTCGTGAAGATGGTGTCTCTCGGCGTCTCTGCGAACTGTCCGAGGAATGCAAAGTTGACACAGCCGTCAGGAATGACATCTGGTCTGTCACCTTTTCTTCTGGGCATGAAGAACGCTGTAATGTATGGCATCATCGTAGGAACTGTCACAACCTCATCCTTTGCCAGCGCCGGAATGTCTTCCACTGGGATTCCAAGATGATACAGCCACTCCTGTGTGATTTCCTCTCCAGTACACTCTTTCATCGGCTTCTTCACATAGTCACCTTCCACATCGGTAAAGAGACTGTATACCCAGATGCAGACTTCGTCCTTTTTCTGCTCTTTGAATTGCCCCTGTCTGTTGATCGTCCAGCTTAACAGCCACTTGGAATCCATGCAGCTCACGATACCGCCGGTGACAACATTTCCAGTGCGCGGGTCACGCTTGCAGATTTTCTGAATCTGGTCAATGATCTGCTGATTTGACGTCGTTACGGTCGCAGATTCCCAGTTTGTCTTCTCGATGTCAGAGCAGAACTTCTCTGGATGTCCGAATGACACATCCTGCGCTGCGATATTTTTCCACAGACTCCAGCATCCGCTTGTCCTGACTTCTGCGTCGCCTACTGGCGCATGTGTGTGGTCGCCGTAGATGGTTCCCTCTGTACAGCTTCCGTTTGTCACAAATACCAGATCGTTCTCGGTAAGCGAAATCGTCTTCTCCTCGCCGTCCACCTTACACTCGATTGTCCTTGCAATCTTCTTGCCATCGTCTGTCTTTTCAAAGATTACATTTGTGACCTCTGTCTTGTACTGGAATGTGACGCCTGCTGCCTCAAGGTACTTGATCATCGGCAGGATCAGCGACTCGTACTGATTGTACTTTGTGAACTTCAGTGCGCTGAAATCAGGCAGTCCGCCAATGTGATGGATAAATCGCTGGAAATAGAGCTTCATCTCCAGTGCGCTGTGCCAGTTCTCAAATGCAAACATCGTTCTCCAGTATAACCAGAAGGTTGAGTTGAACACTTCGTCGTCAAATACATCCTCTATGGTCTTGTCGTACAGATCCTCATCCTTTGTCATAAAGAGTTTCATGATCTCCATGCAGCCCTTCTGGCTCAGATTGAACTTTCCGTCCGTATGCGCATCCTCGCCCTGTTTTACTGTAGCACGGCAGAGGGAATAGTTCGGATCTTTCTTGTTCAGCCAGTAATACTCGTCCAGAACAGATACGCCAGGTGTCTCTATAGACGGAATGCTTCGGAACAGATCCCACAGACACTCGAAATGGTTCTCCATCTCGCGTCCGCCGCGCATCACATAGCCCCTCGAAGGATCAAAGATGCCGTCGCATGCACCGCCGGGCAGGTCCATTGCCTCCAACACATGAATGCGCTCGCCCTTCATCTGTCCGTCCCTCACCAGGAAACATGCTGCTGCAAGTGCTCCCAGACCGCTGCCTACAATGTACACTGATTTATCGTCAACGCCCTCTGGCTTTAAAGGGCGGGCAAAGGCTTCATAGTTACCATTACTGTAGTATATTCCCTTGCTGTTTCGCTCGAACCGTCCGCGCTCTGTGTTGCGAAAGCTGCTTACCTTCTCGGCAACCTTCTTCTTGTGCGCCGTCTTCTTATTTTTTGCCACAACTGCTGTTGCGCCTGCTGCGACTGCCGCTGCTGCTGCAACCCCTAATTTTACATGATTTTTGTTCGCCATTTGTTTTCTCCTTTCCCAGTGAAACCGTCTGATTTTCTTTCCTGTTTCCCTTTGATAAGGCTAGTATATCACAAAATGACTAATGGTCAATTATTTTGACGCTGAATTAATTCTTTTTTCAGAAATATAATAGTTTGGTAAGATTTAGCTGATTTCTGTAGTGTCCTGCATATACACAATATCCTGTATCATCTCCAGACCAATTGTGCCAAGCAGCTCTGTTGCCTGTTCCCCTTCACAATCCAGAAGAACTGTTTCCCCGACAGGTTCCTCTTCTATTCTAATGCCTCGACTCTGTGAAAATATTTCTTTACCTGCCACAGACATTTCTGATCTACTGATTTTTTCCGTGGAAACACCTTGCAGCTTCTTTGTTGCCGCGTTATTGCTGTGCGCTGTCCCACCTATTTTCTGCCGCTTTTCTCCGTATACTCTGTGCGAAACATACATTCCTGTCACCATTCGCCAACACTTTGCAATATCCAGTGTAAAGAATAATACCACTGCCGTTACTGCAAATAATCCCGCTGCCACAAACAATGAAAATGACACATTTGTCATACTTTCAACACTCATATCTATCCCACTCACACTTGTACAAACCTCCTTGCTTTCTAATCCTGAATCTTATAGGTTGACCGTACCATCTTATATGCTCCCTCGATTATCCACCGGATCGCCTCAACCTCCTGCTGTGCGGCACTTGTCGCCCCCTGTTCCATTCGCTTCATATCTTCCTCAAGTTCACCTAACATTGATAAAATCTCATCGCCTGACACTCCATCTTCCATGAAATATCTCGTATATTCAACAGTCCTCGTCGCAATCTCGCGATAGATGCGCAGTGTGATGATCTCCCTGTCGGGAATGGCATCATTGAGCGCCTTCAGCTCTGTCAGTCTCTGCCAATATAAACCATACATCCCGGCATCTGTCCCATCAATCTGGGAGGCAATGACCTTTTTGTAAAAAGTGCCAAGTTCAACATACAGTTTACACCGCCTGCACTCTTCTGTCTTGGAATCATCCTTCTCATAGTAATCCAACGCGTTCTGAAACCAGCTGACCGCCCTGGTCTGTCGGTTTTCCTCGTGTTCATAATAATACCAGTAAGCATTTCCCATCTCATAGCAAAAGTCCGCATAAGCACGCTCATTCTTTTTCTGGAAATTTTGCAGATACCGGTGTGTGTTGATGCCCAGTTTCAGAAAAAGCGCCTCTTCCTCATCGCTGAACACACCATCCTCAATAACCTTTGTGTAGAATCCGTGATACGCCTCCCGCCTGCTCTCATCGATGGCTGCTGCATCCAGATACAGCTTACATGCCGCCGCAGAGTCAGACGCGATCTCTGCCATATGGATCAGCTCCTGATAGTCATTCCCCTGTTTTCTGCCTGCTGCCAACAAAAATCCTATTCCGCCAACGGCACATAGTAGGGAAAGTCCCATAGACGCACCAAATAACTTCAACCTACTGCAATACTTATGCTGTGCCTGTGTTTCCAGATCTGTATAATGTTCGAGGTCATATCGGAGTTCCTTGACAGTCTGATAACGGTCCTTGGGATTTTTCTGTGTACACTTTTGAATAATACGTTCCAGTCCAGTAGATAGTCTGGGATTCCATTTTGTGATTGGATAAAGCTCGTATGGCGGTTCTGACGGGTTGTGTCCCGTTACCAGATGATACATGGTTGTGCCAAGACAGTAGATGTCCGTGCGTGCATCTGTCTGTCCCATACCGCCAAACTGCTCTGGAGCCGCGTATCCATTTGTGCCAAGACAGCAAGTGTCCGCCACATTTTTCTCCTTGAACTCCCGCGCCGTGCCAAAGTCGATTAAAACGACACTTCCATCAGATTTGAGCATGACATTGGAAGGTTTCATATCCCGATAGATGACTGGCGATGACCTTGTGTGCAGGTAATCCAGCACATTGCACAGCTGCAAAGCCCAGTCAGCCACTTTTTCCTGTGGCTGTGCGCCTTCTTCGTCCAGCAGCCTCTCCAGGGTGTTTCCTTCTATATAATCCATGACTATTAGGAAATTTTCATCAGAATCGATGACATCTATGATACTTGGAAGATTTGGATGCTTGAGTTTTTTCAGCAGGTCCGTCTCCATGATAAGACTCTGCCTGAGTAGGTTGAAATCCCTGTTCAGGGATTTCCGCACCTCCTTGACTGCCCATGGCTTATTTGCCTTCTCATTGATGGCAAGATACACATTGCTCATGCCGCCATGTCCGATTTCGTTCAATATCTTATATTTTCCGTCAATGACGGAGCCGATCTTTAACATATTTACTTGTCCTATTTCATTTCGTTAATCATTTGTATTCACCGCTTTGACCAGAATGGCAGATATGTTGTCCCGCTCGCCGCGCGCCTTGATGTTTTCCATTATATACCGGAGCCGCCCGTTCATAAAATGCGAATTGTTCAGTCTGTTTTCCACAAACCACTCCATTCCCTCCAGTGTCGTATGACAGTAATCATAGAGCTCGACATCTGTCAGCTTATGGCGGAACCCGTCTGAGCACACCAGAAAAGTGTCATCGTCATAGAAGTCCCCCATCAGGAAATCCGGTTTTACACTGTCCACTGTACCAATACACTGCAATAAAACATTTCTGCGCGCATCTGTCTGCGCCTGCTCTGGCGTCATGTGTCCGAGCGCGACTTCCCTTGCCACATAGGTCTGGTCGGAGGTCAGCTGTTCCATGCCGTTTCCCATCACATAGATACGACAGTCACCCACATGTGAGATGTAGTAACGCCCCTCCAGCAAAAGCATTGCCGTGAGTGTTGTCCCCATCGCCGCGTTCTGCTCCTTACTGTAATCCTTAATCTGCGCATTACAGTCATTTGCAAGACGATACCACACTTGTTTCAGTATTTCCTCTGAAAATCCCCTCGCCAGAAGATGGGGCAGGTCTTTTAGAAACCACTGTTCATACGCCCGCACCACAGAAGCACTCGCCACTTCGCCCTGTTCTAAGCCCCCCATGCCATCACACATCACTGCAAAGGCAGCCTCACCACAGATCGTATTTGCAACCTTCACTGTCAGGCTGTCCTGATTCACGGCTTTTGTCGTTCCCACATCAGACTGTGCTGCCACTGTATAATGCCATTTCATATGCTTTTCTCCTACTTCAACCTAAATTCAAATACCTCATCGGCAAGCTGTATCAGACAGCCATTCTCAAGTTTCCTGTATTCATCGGCAGCAAGCTTTTTCCCATTGACAAATGTATGGTTTAACGACCCCTTATCAACAAGATAAAAACCATCTGGTTTTCTCACAATGTCCGCATGATTCCTGCTCACAGCGGGATTGTCCTTAATACAGTAGTCCACATATGAGGCATCCTTTCCGAGCTTAAAGAGATTGCGGTTGATAACAATCCTTTCCCGGGTGCGTCTTCTTACAATAAATGGGATTACCTCTTTTCTGATAATCTTTGTCGTTTCCTTTAGTTTCAGGCTTTCTTTCGCTTTTTGCTGCAAATTGTCGAAATCCTCCGTGCTGCCAGATTCCTCTGCACCAATCTCCTCCACCTCTGGCACAGAAACGCCCTCTTCGGATATGCCCTCTATCAGCACATTGCATAAATCCCTGATCTGCTCCAGGTACTGCCTGCTGTCCTGAGGTTCATCACACTTGACAGGAATATATGGGATCAGCACCCTGTCCTCCGCATGATTCACATAGATCTCCCGCGGATCCAGCATCAATCTGTCCGCAGAAAGCATATACTCTTCAAGACTGAGCGCTGTAGTGATCATGTCCGCAAAAAATTTCAACAGTTGTTCTTTTCCCCGCGGGGTATTGTTCTTTTGAATGTATTCGTACAGACTCTTCATCCTGGTAATGCGTATCCGCACGCCTCCGCTCTGATACTCTGTCTGAAAAAGTCCTTTGATGCGATTTCCAGTGAGCATTCGAATCGCAAGTCTGTCCAATTGGTCTTCCTCAATATAATATATTCTGTAAGTCTCCCCGTCCACTGTTACGGTCTCCGCTTTCAGCTCGCCGCTTTCCGGTGTCTGTTCCTCCTGTTTTTCCGGCTCCTCCACTACCGTGCTGTCATTGATGTCAGTGTTCTTTCCCTCCTCACACAGCTTCATCATCCGCCTGTATATCTGTTCCATACTCTGATATTTGTTGATACACTGTTCGTCGGTCTCACTTTTTTCCGTGAGATATCCTACAACAATGTCCGCTGGAAAAAGGGCAGCATCCACTGCCACATCATCACTGAAGAACAACGCATTGTACTGTGTAACCTCCTGGTCGAGGTCATCAAGACTGTTCACTGCACTGATTTCAAAACTTTCTCTATGGTGTTCCTTCAGAAAAAAGATAAGCCGTTCAAGATATGCTTTATCTTCATCTAGTATTGCTATTTTGTACATACGATCAACGCCCTTCTTATGTTGTTTGAATTGTTGTATTAATAAAAAATGTGACCACCAATCCGAATCCCCTCAAGCCCAGGTATTGGTGTCCTGAAATAAACGCACTGCCCCACGTTTGTCACACCGCTCATCGCCTCGTCTGCTGCCCGGTAACAGCTCTCCGTCGCTTTGTCGTTTGTCAGAGCGAGTGCAAGCCGTCCGCTTGCAACCGGAGAAAATTGTTTGTTTTGATAGATTACTCCGACGACGGTGTTGGGATAAACAGAGCTGAGTACCCTGTTTATTACGACTGCACCTACTGCGACCTGTCCCTCATAAGGCTCTCCTCCCGCCTCACAATAGATGATATTGGCCATCAGCTTGCGGTCACCTTCCTCAAAAGTAACCTCTGAAATATCGCGCCACTTTGAATGTGATGCCAGACGCGACTTTGCAAGCTCCTCCTCGTATTGTTTCTGAAGCGCCGCAATGTCCTGCTCCTGCTCGTCAAGCATGGATTCCAGCGCATTTATTGTCGCTTCCGCATCCGCGATCTGGCTGGTGTAGCTCGAAACATTCGCCGAGGTCTGGCTGACAAGACCAGCAACCCTGCTCTTCTCTTCCTCTGCCTCCGCTTTCAGGTCATTCAGCGCCACAAGCTCCTCATTCAGCCGCACCCTGGTTTCCTCCACGTACTTGCAGGTATCCTGAAACTTTTTCAGCATCTTGCGGTCGTACGCATGGACGCGGTCAATATAATCACTTTTATTCAGGAAATCCGAAAAGCCAGAAGAGGAGAACAGGATACTCAGATAACCGTCTGTTCCACCCTGCTCATACATCGCCTTGATACGGAGTTTCATATTTTCATACTGCTCATCCTGTAAACGGACTGCCTCCTCGAGCTGAGCCTCTGTTTGTTCGATTTGCAACTCCTTCTCGACAATGTCTGCCTCAATCCCCTCCAGGTTCGCGCTGACCTGCGCAAGTTCGTCATTGAGTGTACTAAGCTGCCCTAAAAGTGAGTTCTTGGTAATTTCCAGGGACTCCTTCCTATCCTCGGTATCCTCCTTGGCATCTTCCGTCTTTTCTTTTTCTGCTTTTGCCTTTTGCAGTCGTTCCAGTGTCGTCTCAGCATAGACAGGTCTTGACACACTTCCGGCAGACACCACTGCAATCGCAGCTGCAAGGAGTACTGCCGCCGACCGTTTATATGACACTTTCATGAATTCCTCTTTCCCTTCACACTATTTTGTTCCAAATATCCTATTTCATCGTCTCTTCTTCCAATGCCTGAATCGCCGCTACCCGCCTGCAATGCTTCTCCTCCCCGGGAAATTCCGTGTTCAGGAAAGTTTCTACGATACTGAGCGCGAGATTCGTCCCCACGATACCTGCGCCGAGTGCGAGTACATTTGCATTGTTGTGTTCCCTTGTCAGTCTCGCTGATACAGTGTCCGCGCACAGTGCACAACGAATACCCTTCACCTTGTTAGCCGTGATCGAGATGCCAATTCCTGTCGTGCAGATCACGATTCCTTTGTCAAACCCCCCTGACATAACTGCCTTTGCAACTGCCTGTCCAAACTCTGGATAGTCACACGACTCCTTTCCATAGCATCCAAAGTCTTTGTACTCTATACGGTTTTCAACAAAATAGTTGATAATGTCCTGTTTCAGCTCATATCCGCCATGATCACATCCGATTGCTATCATACCTTTCTCATCCTCCTCTAAACATTCTAAAATCTCCTGTTTCAGCATCCCTTCACCCTCCTGCCACACTTGGTCTTTCCGCGTTGGCAGTATTCATATCAGACTTGTACCACTTTATGCCCCGCCGCTTTTAACAGCCTGTTCATGACTGCCTGTCCAAGTCCTTTGTCCGCAAAGGACTCCGCATAGATATAGGCAATATCCTCATCATCAAACTCACGCAGAAATGTGTAAAGTTGTCTTGCAGCCACTCTGAAGTCACTTCTGCTGCCCGCATTTTTGATGCTGGATGCGCGATATTCCGACAATGTCTCCTGTGTCCCTATGATTCCGGTGCGCTTCCCATCCGCCTCATGCAGTGCTGCCTGCTCATTAATATACTTTACGACTTTCTGCGGATCCCCTTCCACAATCACAAGTTCTCCCCTCGGCGCATAATGACGGTATTTCATGCCGGGTGCCTTTGGTGCCAGCGCAGAGCTGCTGTCATAGATCGTGACATCCATATCCGTCTCGCCGACCACACCTGACAACATCTGCTGCGTGATATATCCTGGTCTCAATATCACAGGAACTTCACTGGTCATATCCACGATCGTGGATTCAAGTCCGATCTCTACTCCCTCCGCATCAATGATCATATCAATCCTGCCATCCATATCCTGCACAACGTACCTCGCATTTGTAGGACTCGGTTTTCCTGAAAGGTTTGCACTTGGAGCTGCCACATAGCCGCCAGCTTTTTTTATAAAAAGGCTTGCGAGTGGATGGCTTGGCATCCGAACTGCTACCGTGTCAAGCCCCCCTGTTGTCTGATATGGCACAATCGCCGCTTTCTTAAAAATCATAGTGAGCGGTCCCGGCCAGAAGGCATACGCCAGCTTTTGCGCCTTTTCGGGTATCTCACACACAACCTGGTTCAGATGCGCCATATCTGCAATGTGAATGATCAGTGGGTTGTCGCTTGGTCTGCCCTTTGCCGCATATATTTTTCTGGCGGATTCTGGATTCAATGCATCCCCTCCAAGACCATACACTGTTTCCGTAGGAAATGCAACCAGACCGCCCTGTCTGATAATACCCCCTGCACAAGCCAGTTTCTCCTCCACACTCTCTGGAGAATCAAGCTTATCTATGGTAACGATCTTTGTTTCCATCCTTATTATTCCTTAATTATCATACTGTTTTCATTCGTTCCATGCTATAAGTCTCATTTATTTTAGCACACTTATCCTATTTTATAAAGTCATTTAATTAAAAAAATCGTAACATATCGTAACAATTTTAATGCAGGACTTTGCACTTTGCTGCAAAGTCAGTAAGACAGCGTTGTGTTTGAGGTACATCAAGCCATGGTACATGGCTTTGACATCGCAAAGCAATTTTGCATGGCTTGATGCATAACAGCTCAGCAAAGCTGAACTGTTAAACATATTGTAATAATTTAGGAATTAATTACCTGCATAATTCCCATATAGATCGCCCAAGCCACTTTTTCCTGATAGTCATCCTGCGTTAAAAGCTGTGCCTCGGTCGGATTGCTCATGAAAGCGCACTCGACGATCACGATCGGAACAGACGTCTTTTTGAGCAGATAGTAGCTGCTATTATCTTTCGCTACGCGCTCCTTCTTGGGTTTCAGCGTCTTGATCAGCTGCGTCTGCAGGATCTCCGCCGCGTCTTTACTCTTTACGGAATCCTTGTAATAGAACACCTGGACGCCGCTGACAGAGGAATCCGGGTAGCTGTTCTGATGAATGCTGACCGCAAGCGCCGGCTTTGCCTCTTCGATGATGGCAAGACGGTTTTTCATATCGACTACTTTCTTGTTGGAATCCGTTTCCTTATACAATCCGTTGTCGTCTGTCCTGGTCATGACGACATTAATGCCGTTTTCCCTGAGATTGCGCGCGAGCTTTAGCGCGATTGCGAGGTTGATATCCTTTTCCAGTGCTTTGTTGATGCCGATCTTGCCCGGATCGATCCCACCGTGTCCGGCATCCACTACGATTGTGATTTCACTGCCATCTTTCTGAAATGCCTTTCTTGTATTCTCCTCTATCGTACTCACAAACTGTGCGGACTCCCTCGCCACCATCACCATTGCCAACACCAGCAAAAGTGTCAGGATTTTTGTTGCTTTTTTACTGCGTTCTGCGTTCATTCCACATACCCATATTCCCCATCTCGTTGCTATATTTTATGAAACAGCGCTGCGATTCATGCTAAGGAGCAGCAGAAAAAAATTGACAAAATATGCAAAAATATGTATGATTTTATTATATTTTTTCAGTACTTAAATCATTAAAAAGAGAGGGGGATTTTATGGATTTAACAGTATTAAAAAATGAAGAAAAGCAGATGAATATGATCATGTTTGTGTTTATGGTCATTATACCAATTGTAGCAGTGACATATGTACTCTTGTTCAACGGCGGAGGGGCAAGGGATGCAATTGCACTGGTCATGACGGTCTGCAGTGTCCTTGTCAGGCTACTTGAAAAACCGCTCGGCAAATATGCCAAATATTTATATATCTCTATTCTGCCCGTTGTGGGTGCCGTAACAATTATAGCTGGTACCCCTGCCTGTTTTGGAGCTATGGTAGAAGCCTATTTTCTGGTACTTTTTTTAGCGGTGCCTTATTATGATTTATCTGTTGTAAAAGTATGTACAGCTGCTACTATAATCACAAACATCGCTGCCATGATAGTATTTCCGAAAGCATATTTTGCCATGTATACGCTTCCGATCTGGATATTTATCTGGATGGTGTATATCCTTGCAGTCCTTGTCGCTGTGTTTATCGTGATAAGGGCACGCCAGCTTTTTTCCACAGTGGAGAAAAAAGAGACAGAGGTCGAAAGTCTGCTCCAAAATGTCAGAAGTGCATTTGACGGACTGCAGCAATCCTCCACAAGAATCAACGATGCCCTACATGATTTTGGCAAAAGTACAACAGGCATCGCTGCTTCAACTGAGGAAATTTCCAACAGTGCAGACCTGCAGATCGATCAGTTAAGATGAACTCTGGTAATCTTTAACGACTTAAATTACAAAATCGTAAGCTCTGAGG